>JBHAET010000320.1:0-6042 GCA_041855705.1 Neisseriaceae bacterium | reverse complement strand
GGTCCTGTTGTGGGCGGTACTGTTGCTGTTTAAGGACGCTGCTGCCTTGCTGCTGTGGCTTGCGGCCCGCTTGCGCGGCCGGCAATCGGTGCTCGGCGGCTACCTGCAACAGGCGGCAGCGGTGCGCGGCCTGTTGCTGTTGTCGCTGGCCTTGGCCGGTGTGGGCGTGTGGCAGGCGGTCAGGGTGCCGTCGGTCAAGCGCGTCGAGATCGCGTTGGCCGGTTTGCCGGCCGAATGTGACGGCTACCGGCTGGTGCACCTGACGGATTTGCATGTCAGCCGCCTGCTGCCGGGCAGCCGGCTGCAGGCGATTGTGGCGGCCAGCAACCGTTTGCAACCGGACGCGGTGATGATCAGCGGCGATTTGGTTGACGGCACGGTGGCGATAAGGCAGCACGATTACCCGCCGTTTGCCGATTTTCGGGCCCGTGACGGTGTGTTCATGGTGCCGGGCAATCACGAATACTATTCCGGCTATGCGGCGTGGCTGGCGGTGTTTCGCCAGGCCGGCATGCAGGTGCTGGTGAATGAACACCGGCTGATCCGGCGCGGCAACAGTGTGCTGGCGGTGGCCGGCGTCAGTGATCGGGTCGCCTCGCGCAGCGGCCTGCCGTTGCCGGATGTGGCGGCCGCTGTGGCCGGCATCCCGGCCGGCACGCCGATTATTCTGCTCGATCACCGCCCCGGCAATTTTTTGACCAACCGGCAGCACGGTGTGGCGCTGCAGCTGTCCGGTCACACCCACGGCGGCCATATTTACGGTTTCGACCGCATTGTGGCCGCGGCCAACAACGGCTATGTTTCCGGCCACTACCGGGCGGGTGATTCCCGGCTGTACCTGAACAACGGCGCCGGACTGTGGTCCGGTTTTGCCATCCGGCTGGGGCCGGCGGCCGAAATCACCGAAATCACCCTGCGCCGTGCCGCCAACTGAAAGGGACACATGCACATTACCGTACTGGCCGTCGGCACCAAAATGCCGCGCTGGGTGGACGAAGCGGTGGCCGATTATGCCAAACGCTTTGGCCGCGACATTCATTACACCCTGAAGGAAATCAAGCCGGAAAAACGCGGCGGCGGTGTTGATGCCGCCCGGGGCATGGCGGCCGAGGAAAAGCGCATCCGCGAAGCCTTGCCCGACAAAGCCTATCTGGTGGTGCTCGACGAACGCGGCAAGGCGCCGACTTCGGTGGAGCTGGCCGAACTGTTGCGGCAATGGCAGCAGGCCGGCGAGCATGTCTGCCTGGTCATTGGCGGTGCCGACGGCATCGCCCCCACCCTCAAGCAGCAGGCCCGCCTGCAACTGCGTCTCTCCAGCCTCACCTTGCCGCACGGCATGGTACGGGTGTTGCTTACCGAACAACTCTACCGTGCCGTTTCCATTCTCAACCATCATCCCTACCATCGCGAATAAGGCCGGTGCGGTTGGGGAGGCTGCCTGAAAGCTTGGTGGGGCAATGTTTTGCGGGGAAGGGACAGCCTGAGCCCTTTGCAAAATACCCATCTGCGGCGAATTTCTGCGTTGTGCGCTGCTCGCTCGTTTGCCTAACTCCATGTTATGTCTGCACTCGCTGTGCTGCTGCGCCTTGAACTTCATCCACATCTGGGTATTTTGCAAAGGTCTCAGCCTTTTGCGACCTGTGAGCCCTTTGCAAAATCTCTGTCTGCGGCGCATTGGGAGCGTTGTGCGCCGCCCGCAATCTGAGCCTAACCCCATGTTATGTCTGCCCCCGCGGTGTTGCTGTGCCTTGAACGGCATCCGCATCCGGAGGTTTGGCAAAGGCCTCTTTTGCCAATTTGCCAAGGTTTCGGGCCGTCTCTTTGCTATAATTGCCAGCATAAACCATCAACAGCAAACGGCAATGCCGTGAACACGCCAACCATGACCAATCCGACTCCGCTTCTGGACACTGTGTGTCTGCCTGCCGATGTGCGCCGTTTGCCCGCGCAGCAATTGCCGCAACTGGCCAATGAGCTGCGCGATTTTTTGCTGGCTTCGGTGGGGCGGACCGGCGGTCATTTTGCCAGCAATCTGGGGGCGGTGGAGCTGACGGTGGCGCTGCATTATGTCTACGACACGCCGCGCGACCATCTGGTGTGGGATGTCGGCCACCAGAGTTACCCGCACAAAATCCTCACCGGCCGCAAGGATCGCATGCACACCATGCGCCAGCACGGCGGGCTGGCCGGTTTTCCCAAGCGCTGCGAGAGCGAGTATGACGCTTTCGGGGTGGGGCATTCGTCCACTTCGATTGGCGCGGCACTGGGGATGGCGGTGGCCGACAAGCTGGCCGGCCGTTCCAGCCGCAGTGTGGCCGTGATTGGTGACGGGGCGATGACCGCCGGCCAGGCGTTTGAGGCGCTCAACAATGCCGGTGACATGGACATTGACTTGCTGGTGATCCTCAACGACAACGAGATGTCGATTTCGCCCAATGTCGGCGCCCTGCCCAAATACCTGGCCGGCCAGGTGGTGCGCGATGTGCGCGGTCTGGTCAAAAGTTTCAAGCAAAAATCGGAAAAACTGCTCGACATGTTGCCCGGTGCGCTGGACATGGCGCAGCGGGTGGAAAACCGGATCAAGACCATGGTGGACGAAGGCCGTGGCGATACCTTGTCGCTGTTCGACAATTTCGGTTTCACCTACAGCGGCCCGGTGGATGGCCACGACGTGTTGAAGCTGGTGTCCGTGTTGCAGGAGATGCGCCGGCGCAAAGGGCCGCAGCTGCTGCATGTGATCACCAAAAAAGGACAGGGTTACAAACTGGCCGAAAACGATCCGGTGGGCTTTCATGCGGTGGGCAAATTCGATCCGCAACAAGGGCCGCAGCCGGCAGCGGCACCATCCAAACCCACTTATACCCAGATTTTCGGCCAATGGCTGCTGGATCAGGCCGCCGCCGATGAGCGTTTGGTGGCAATCACGCCGGCCATGCGCGAGGGCAGTGGTCTGGTGGCGTTTGAGCAGGCTTATCCGGCGCGTTATTTCGACGTCGGCATTGCCGAACAGCACGCCCTCACTTTTGCCGCAGGTTTGGCCTGCGAAGGGGTGAAGCCGGTGGTGGCGATTTATTCCACTTTTTTGCAGCGCGCCTACGACCAGCTGATTCACGACATTGCCCTGCAAAACCTGCCGGTGTTGCTGGCGATTGACCGGGCCGGCATTGTCGGTGCCGACGGGCCTACCCATGCCGGCGTGTATGATTTGAGTTATTTGCGCTGCATTCCGAACATGGTGGTGGCCGCGCCCAGTGATGAGGCCGAGTGCCGTTTGCTGCTGTCCACCTGTTATGCGCTCAACCAGCCGGCGGCAGTGCGTTATCCGCGCGGTGCCGGCACCGGTGTGGCGGCCGGCAATACGCTGGAAACCGTGCCGGTGGGGCAGGGCGTGCTGCGGCGCACGGGGCAGGATGTGGCCTTGCTGGCGTTTGGCAGCCTGGTGCAGCCGGCCTTGCAGGCCGCCGACGGGCTCAATGCCAGCGTGGCCGACATGCGTTTTGTCAAGCCGCTGGATGAAGACCTGATTGTGCGGCTGGCACGCGAACACGATTATCTGGTGACGCTGGAAGAAAATGCGGTGCAGGGCGGCGCCGGCGGTGCGGTGCTGGAAGTGCTGGCCCGTCATGGCGTGGCCAAGCCGGTGCTGTTGCTGGGGGTGGACGATGTGGTCACCGGTCACGGCGATCCGGCGCGGCTGCTGGCGGATTTGGGTTTGGATGCGGCCGGCGTGGCCGGGCGCATTGCCGACTGGCTGGCGGCGCAACGGGGAGCGGCAGCATGACCGGCACCCTCCAGTTTTCGATTGCGCGCTGGCATGCGGCCGGCAGCAAAATGGCGGATGCCGCTGCCTGGCAAGCCTGGGCACGCCATCCGCAGGCGGTGGCCGACTGGCCCGAATACCAGCCGGCACTGCCGTTTTTGCCGGCCATGCAGCGCCGCCGCCTGGGCAGTGCCGCCCGCTTGCTGTTTGATGCCGCCTGGCCGCTGCTGGATGACGCTGCCCATTGCCCGCTGGTGTTCGCCTCGCACGACGGTGAAATCAACCGCAGTTTTGCGCTGTGGCTGTCGCTGTTGCGGGACAACGAGGTGTCGCCCACCTCGTTCGGCCTGTCGGTGCACAATGCGCTGGCCGGCCAGTGGTCTTTGTTGCGCGGCGACATGAGCGAGAGCACCGCACTGTGTGCGGCCGAGGACCATTTTGAAATGGCGGTGGCCGAAGCGGTGATGCTGCTGGACGAGGGCGCCGAATCGGTGTTGGTGGTGGTGGCGGACGAACCTTTGCAGGCACAGTATGACTGTGCCGGCGTGGTGCGGGCCCCGTTTGCCCATGCGCTGGCCATGCTGCTGGTGCCGGGCGACGAATGGCAGTTGTCCTTCGGCCCGGCGGCGGTCCGGCCGGCGCACGGCGTGGTGCCGTACTGGGGCGCGCTCCATTGGCTGCAGGCACAATATGCGGCCGGCCGGCCGGCGGGTTTCAGGCAGCCTTATGTCGGCCGGCAGTGGCAATGGCGGCATGCCGATGAGCTGGTGTAAACGGGCCGACTGGTTGCGCCGCTGGCTGGGCACCGCCTTCGGTTTTGCCCTGTTCGGCGGTGCCGGCCTGCTGTTGGCGGTATTGCTGTTGCCCTATACCCTGGTCAGCACCGCCGGCAACCTGCGGCGGCAGCGGCAGGCACGGCGCATGGTGGCGGCCTCGTGGCGTTTTTTTGTGCGCTATCTGGCCTGGGCCGGGGTGCTGTCGTACGAATTGCACGGTTTCGAGCGTCTGGGGCGGCCGGGGCAGCTGGTACTGCCCAATCATCCTTCGCTGCTGGATGTCCTGTTTGTGGTGGCCCACGTGCCGGAAATCAACTGCATTGTGAAGCAGGATTTGTTGCGCAATCCGGTGATGATCAGCCCGATCAAATCCTGTGGCTACCTGCCCAATGACGAATCGGAAACCTTGCTGGAAGCGGTGGACGACACGCTGCGCGGCGGCCAGTGCCTGCTGGTGTTTCCGGAAGGCACCCGTACCGGCTGGGACGGTCAGGTGCGTCTGCACCGCGGGGTGGTGTCGATGGGATTGCGCAGTGCAACGGTGATCACGCCGGTGCGTATCCGCATGCAGCCGCCCAATTTCAAAAAGAACCAGCCATGGTATACAATACCGAGCCTGAAAATCCATTACCACATCAGTGTCGGCGAGGACATCTTGCCGCAAACCTGGCTGGCGGAAAAACCGCTGCCGATTGCCTCGCGCCGGCTGAACCAATATCTGGAAGATTATTTCAATCAGGAACCCACTTTATGAGCGATTTGCAACTGCAACTGAAAAACCTGATCATCGACAGTCTGGGACTGGAAGACATCACCCCGGCCGACATTGATGATGCCGCCCCGCTGTTTGGCGACGAGGGTCTGGGTCTGGACTCGGTGGATGCACTGGAACTGGGTCTGGCGTTGCAAAAAGCCTTCGGCTTTCAGATGGACAACGACAGTGCCGCCTTGCGCGAGCATTTTTACAGCATCGACACCTTGGCCGCGTTTGTGCGTGCCCGGCAGGCGTGAGGAAACAGACGCATGCACCATCGTGACGATTTGTTTCCCCTGCTGGTGGAAACCCTGGGCGAGCTGTTTGAAATCGAGCCGGAGCGCATTACGCCGCAGGCCCATTTGTATCAGGACCTGGAGATCGACAGCATCGATGCCATCGACCTGATTGACCACATCAAGCGCAAAACCGGCTACAAGCTGATGGCCGAAGACTTTCGCAGCGTGCGCACCGTCAACGACGTGATTGAGGCATTGTGGCGCAAAATCGAAGCCGGCGGCTGACGGTAGCCGCCGTTGCCCGCGGGTTGCTGACCCTGCTCAGTGCCGTCTATCCGGTGGTCTGGTACTGGGGGCGCGAACAAGGCCTGTTCGGTGCGCTGGCGCTGGGCATGGCCGCCTTGTGGCTGTTGCGCGCCGTGTGGGTGCGTCATGCGCCGCAACGCTGGCTGGCCGCCATCGTGGCGGCTTTTTTTGTGCTGGTGTATCTGTGGCGCCAGCCGCAGGCGATGT
>JBHAET010000319.1:0-4809 GCA_041855705.1 Neisseriaceae bacterium | reverse complement strand
CTACCAATACCAGTTTGCACAGGCCGCCCGCGCCAATGGCGTGCCGCAGTTGCTGCTGGTGTCCTCGGCCTACGCCAATCCCGCGTCCAAAGGGTTTTACACCCGCATGAAAGGCCAGCTGGAGCAGGCCATCACCGCGCTGGGCTTTGCCTCGCTCAGCATCTTTCGCCCGCCCAGTCTCATACGCCCGGGCACCGAGCGCACCGGCGAAAAAATCGCACTGCGGCTATTGAACGGCCTCAATCGCATCGGCCTCTTGCGCGCCATGCAACCGATGCCGGTGGCCGAACTGGCGCAAGCCCTGACAGCCGCCGCCAAAGAGGCAAAAATCGGCACGCGCGTGCTGGAGGCGGCGGCGATTCGGCAGCTGGCGCAGGGGTGATAAGCGCCGGCGGCGTTCAGCAAGTCGTTTGGGTTACCAAACTCAACTCACATTCAGGTAGCCTGCAATCGCCAAGAAGGCTACCTGAAGCCTACTCTTTAAACAGCCTGAAAATTTTGCAGGATATTCATTTACAGGCACATTTCTGCGTTGTGCACTGCTCACGCGCTGGCCGAAAAGCCAATGCCTGCAATGCAGGCATTGGTGCTGGCGGTGTGGATAATCTGTTTTATCAATAAAATGTGTTTGCGTCGGTTTTTGATTATTTGAAAGTGCTTATGGTGATTTTCCCGATGGCAAGCGCTGATGGCGGTCAATTTTCTTGCCTGCAAATGCATGTTGTTCTCGGGGGTGCCGGGCGATATTCATATCCAGTCTTTTGCGGCCAGCGATCTTTTGATTTGCGCATACATTACCGGCGCGGCAATCAGCCCGGCCAAGCCGAAAGCGGCTTCCATCAGCAGCATGGCAATCAACAGCTCCCAGGTGGCGGCTTTGATTTTGTGGCCGATGATGTGTGCGTTCAAAAAATATTCCAGTTTGTGGATGCCCACCAACCATGCCAGCGAAAACAGGGTCAGCCCCAAACCGTGGCTGAGGCTGAGGATAACGATAAAGGCATTGGAAATCAGGTTGCCGACAACGGGAAGCAGCCCGGCGGCGAAAGTCAGCACAATCAGCGCGCCCGCCATCGGCAGCGGCTTGTCGATCAGCGGTAGCACGGCCAGCAGATACAAGGCGGTTAGCGCGGTATTGATGGCGGAAATGCGGATTTGGGCGAAAAATACATTGCCGAAGCTGGCGGTCAGGCCGTCGAACTCCTGCCGCAGGCGGGCGGCCAGCGGTTTGGCTGCGGGCGGTGTTGGTGCGGGAATTTGCACGGCGGCGATAACGCCGATCATCATACCCGCCACCATATGGCCGATTTCTCGCAAGGTATGTATGCCGGCGGTTTGAAATTGCACGGCATGGTCTTTGAGTGCTTGCGAGGCGGCGGTTTTCAGGTTTTCCACCGAAGCGGGGATGTGCTGTGCCAACGCAGCCGGCAGCTTGGCGTGCAGTTGGTCGAGAATAACGGCGGCCTGCAACAAAAGACTGTCGGCCGTTTGCACATTGCTTCTGTCTTCCAGCCAAGCACCCAGTGCATACAATAACAGGGCGGATGCCGCTAAAACGGCAAATACGCTGAGCCAAACATGGCTGCGCCGCCAGCCATATCGGTTATCCAAACGCTTTTCCAGCAGCCGTATGCTGCTGTAAACCGTTAAGAATGCAAACAGCGCGGCCGTCAGCTTCAGCAGCAATACCGGCAGCCATAACAGCAATACACCCGCCAAGGCGGCGGCAACAGCCTTAAAACCGATGGTTACGTTTTGATTCATAAAACGGGGCCGTTCATTACAAAAGTTTATTATTATCTAATCGCTTGCTAAATCTACCGGCGTATCTTTCGCTTCAAGACAGAAAAAACGGGCGTTGCGGCAGGTTTTCGGATTTTAAACCGAAATGGCCGCTGAGGTTCCCCTTTTAGTCTGCCTGTATTCCCTCTTTTGTCATGAATATCGAAAAGGAAGTCGAACATGTTGAAATCCCAAAAATTCACCGCTTTAACTGCCGCTGTTGTCTTGGCGACCACAACAGCTGCCGTGCTGGCCGCTGGCGGCACGCTGTCAGCCAAAGACAGCGCCTTGCAGCAAAGCAGTTTCAATGCCGTACAGGCGGTTGATATCGCCGTTCAGAAAGTGGGCGGTATCGCAGAAAGCGTGGGCTTCAAACACAAAAACGGCAGCAGCTATTTCGAGGTAGATGTGATTGCCGGCAACCAAAAGCATGAAGTGAAAATCGATGCTGCCAGCGGCCAGGTGTTGGGCAGCAAAGCAGAAAATGATGGCGACGGTGATTCCGCGCAGTTACAGCAGGCCGGTATTTCGCTGCGCCAAGCCGTCAGCGCTGCGGTGGCCAAAACCGGCGGAGTGGCTAAAGAAGCCGAATGGGAAAACGAAAACGGCCAAGCCTATTACAAAGTGGAAACGATTGCCAACGGCCAAGAGTACGATGTGAAAATCGATGCTCAAAACGGCTCGGTGATATCTGCACAAATAGATCAAGATGACGGTCACGACAATGACGGCGCGCGCAACGTCAATGGCTAAATGACAGCATAAAGTTTAAACATCAGGCACCTATTGTCAGGTGCCTGATGTTTTACTGTTCAAGGCTCAAGCATTGAAACAAGCGTTTGGGGGAGCATTGCCGGGATGGACATGGCAAGCGCAGGCTACCTGAATGGGAGTTGGGTTTGATAACCCAAGCTAGTTGCTGCCCGTCGATGGAGCAGGGTTGCCACAACAAAAAAAACGATGGGTAAGCGTCGGTTTTTTTGTGTCCGCATAAATGGTTTTCAGGCAGCCTGAACAGGATTGGGCAAGGCAGGACGCTCCGCGTGGGTTGGATTGGCGTCGATTTTCTGTGGAAATTCCATGGGAGGTGTGATAAAAGTTGCGGCGTATCCAACGCAACAGGAGTTTGCATCATGAAGCAGAAACTCCTTAAAAATCAGGCGGTCATCTTGACTGCAACCCTTTTGGCAGTCGGCTGCGCGATAGCGGCGCCTGGTCTCTCATCTTCAACCTCATCCCAGGAGCCGGGTCAGATGACATCCGAGCTCCCGGCCGCACGGCAAAGTCTGCGGGAAATTTTCGCCAACCCTGACGATTGGGAGGTACATTTGTATACCTTCCCCAGGGAAATCCGTACATATGCGCCGTTGACGGCAGCGATGTTGCGCGAAAAAGGAAGCGATGTCCACTACCAACATCTTGCAGACGGGCAGGCAGTGGCGGCAGCATTGATGCAGCAGCAGGCTCCAGAACGATTGCTGCAGATATCTATCCGATTCGGTACGTCAGGGCACTTGTGGAGTTCAAAAACAAAAACCGTGACGAGCTGATTGTGCTGGAGGGGGATGCTGAGGTTCTGGTGTTTAGCGTGGAAAGAACGGTTGACGGGCGCAAAGAAACCCTCCCATCCATTGCCATCCGTGAGAAGGATTTTCATGTCCTCACCCGGTCATTCTTTGAACAGTCAAAGTAATCGCGGGGAAAGGCATGGTCTTTGACCTCAAGCATTCATTACCCTGAGACCTTTGCAAAACCTCCAGATGTGGGTGCCGTTCAAGACGTAGCAAGCGGGTGCGCAATACATAATGCAGAAATACACCTGTAAGTGAATATCCTGCAAAGGTCTCAGGTTGGTAAAGCGTAGATTTCAGGTAGCCTTCTTGGCGATTGCAGGCTACCTGAAACCTTATGTTTTTCTGAGATTCATGATCAGCATACCGTTCACCACCATCGCCGCGCCGACAAGCAGGGAGATGTGCAGGGGTTCACCCAGCCACAAGGAGGCCACGGCAATGCCGAACACCGGCACCAGCGCCATATAAATGGCCGCTTTGCCCGCGCCCAGCGCTTTGATGCCGTCGAAATACCACAGATAGCTCAAGACGGTAGCCAGCAGTACCACACCGGCCAAACTCATCCACGCCACCGGCGGTGCCTGCATCAGCTGCTGCCAGCCTTGCACGCCTTCCACCGTAAACGATGTGGCCAGCAGCATCAGGCTGCCGCTGCCCGCTGCTACCAAAGTGCTGATGAGCGGCGGAATGCCTGTGAGCAACAGGCGGGCGATGAGCGTGTAGGCGCTCCAACTCAATACGGCAGCCAGCAGCAGATATTCTCCGATGCCCAGCCCGCCGGAAAAAAGCGCCGCCCAATCGCCGCGCGAAATGGCCAGCAAGGCACCGGCCACCGCCAGCACCATGCCGCAGAAAATGCGCAGATTGAGCGGTTCGCGAAACAACCAGGCAGCAAGCAACAAAGGCAGCACGGGATTCAAGGCCACCGTGGTTGCGCCCTTACCGGCGGGTACATATTGCAGGGCAAGCATAAAGCAGACAGCGTAGAGATAAACGCCGAAAAATCCGGCCAGCGCCAGCCCTGCCCATTGCACACGGGTGAGCGCACGCAGCGGCGCAAAGCCTTGCCGGTAATACAGCCACCACAACAAAATGGCGGCGCCAAGCACAAAGCGCAGGCCGGCGCCGGCAATCGGCGGCATATGTTGCACCATCACTTTCGCAAACGACCAATTCGCGCCCCAAAACAAGGCCATGCCGACAAGTTGCACATGAATGCGCAGATGCGCTGCGTTCATCATGATGCTGCCCCTTAATCCGGCATTACACGCCGAAGCCGCGCCGATATGAATCGGGCACAAACTGCAAGGGAGCGGTATCGGCGGCGGTTTGGCGGTATTGCGCGTTCAACAGCCAATACGGGTCGCGCAGCAGGCCGCGGCCGACGGCCACTAAATCGGCGGGGCCGCTGCCCAGCACATAATCAGCCACGGCGGGATCATCCAACAGGCCG
>JBHAET010000318.1:0-3959 GCA_041855705.1 Neisseriaceae bacterium | reverse complement strand
CGATGGCCGAGCCGCAGCCGTAGGTTTTGAATTTGGCGTCGTCAATCACGCCTTCATCGTTCACCTTGATTTGCAGTTTCATCACGTCGCCGCAGGCCGGTGCGCCGACCATGCCGGTGCCGACGGCTTCGTCGTCTTTGTCGAACGAGCCGACGTTGCGGGGGTTTTCGTAGTGATCAATCACTTTGTCGCTGTAAGCCATGGTGTGGGTTCCTTGTGTGGATGGTGGTGTGTGAACGGTCGGCAAAGACCGTGTGTTCGTTCAAAAACGGCAGTGCTGTGCCTTGCCGCAGGAATGTTGTCGGTGGTTATGGCGGCGTCACCATGTCGCCAGTCTTGGCGCCGGATGGCACCGCAATGTTGCGATTTTACCGGCTGTTGCCGGTGCCGTGTTATTCAATTGACCGTTTCCCGGCCGCCGTCATCAAATGGTGGCAGGATGGGATTTCTCAATCCGGTACCGTGTTTTGAAGGCATTAATGGCTGTTGTCAAACCACGGTTTGGCCGCTGGCGGCAGGGACAACGGCACATCGGTGCGCACCGGACTCAGGTAAGGAATCCCGTCATCGCTGGCCGGGGCAAAGCAGTTTGCCGCCACCGCTTGCCGGTCGGCGGAGCTGAGGGGCGCAGGTTTGCCCAAAGGTGTCCCATCCAGACTGAGGCCGAACTGTGGGTGGTACATCGCCGTCATGGTTTGGCCGTCTTGGGCACCGTTGATGCTGTAGTTAACCCACACATAAGGCTGGTGTCCGGTGTCGAAACGTTCCAAATGCAGCTTGCCGTCATCTGTGGGGTGCCCCAGAAACAGATAGCGTGCATCGGCCGGCAAATCCAGCCGGTACACCCGCTGGCCGCCGGATGAGGCCGTGTCGAACAAGGGGGCCAAATTGGCCGGTACATCCGCTTGGCGGCTCCAGCCGAGCACCGCATCCGCTTGCAACATGTGCAAGGCCGCGCCGTTGAGCAACAGCCGGCGGGCCGCAGGCGGCGGATCGCCGGTGACTTCGTCACGGTCGGTGACGGTGACCGCATAACGGCTGGGGAATGGCGAAACCTGTCGCAACACCAAAGTCCGAACGGCTTTGGTGTCGGTGGTCAGCGTCCAGTTGCCGGCCAGCAGCATGTCCAGTGCACCGCCGCTAAAAGCCAGACAAAAGCGCTGGTCGGGCAGCAGATACAAACCGCCCGCACTGTCAGGGCCGTTAGTGTCGTAACGACCGATAAAATCCTGAGCGGCCGCCGTCGGCAGCAGCCATGCCAGCATCAAGCCGGCCAGTGGAAATCGCATCATGTGTGCTCCTGACGGGATACGGTGCCGCAATAACGAAATTAAAGCAGGACAAAACGGGTAGTCTCTACACATTTCCCCACAGCCTGGCCACGCAAGCGTCGCAGGCAAACAGCGCCACGGCCACGCCCAGACACGATGCCAGCCAGATCAGTACGATCAGCAACAGGAACATCAGGGACGTCAGGTTACCGGCCGACCATCCGGCCGGCAGCATGATGAACAAGGCGATCAGGCCGATGTTCACCAGCAGGCTGAGCAAGCCCAGCGCGGGGCGCTTCCAGCGTGCCTGCGGGCGCGGCCCCCAAAAGCAGAGGGTGTTCACCGGCCGGCAGTAAGGGCAGGGTGGCGGTTTGTTGCTCATGATCGGTATGGTCCGATGGGTTCGATGTTGGTCAGTATTGAGCAGCTTGAGACCTTTGCAAAACCCTCATCTGGGGCGCATTTGAAGCGTTGTGCGCTGCTCGCTCGCTTGCCTATCTATTTGATATGTCTGCGCTCGCTGCGCTGCTGCGCCTTGAACTGCATCCGCATCTGGGGGTTTTGCAAAGGTCTCAGCGTGGGTTGTCCATTCAAGGCCAAACCGGTTCGGTGAACGGCAGGCGGATTCATCGGTTGTCCGGCAGTGTGGATGGCACTGCTGGCGGGCGGTTCAGATTTTGCAGGCACCGCCGGCGCAGCCGTCATCGCTGTTTTCGGCATCCACGCCGCCGCTGACGGTGACACCGTCAAAGCAGTCGAACAGGGCATCCAGTTGGTCTAGGGCGTTATCCAGTTCCTGTTCGGCGGCATGGCTGGTTGTCGGAATGGTTTGGGCGGTAGAAGGGTTCATCGGTGGGGGCTTTCGTTAGCGGCTACCTGAAAGCTGTTGCGACCGGGTGGCGGCGGTTTCAGGTATCCTGAGGGTGGATAGGCCGAGCATGCGGTTTACTCAAAACGGCCAAAACCGGCATACGTGCCGTCTGCGCCTTGGTAGAGGAAGCAGAAGCCGTCGGGTTGGCGGGTCGCATCCCATTCGTAAGCGTCGCGGTAGGCTTCGAGATTGCCTTGGACGCACAAACGCGGGGTGGCGGTGTCAAACGTCAGCTTCGGCGCTTGCTCTGACTGGTCATGACTGTTGAATGCCCAGTAAAACGGGGTGGCGGTTTGGTTTTTCGGATCGATCACCACCAGCCGCCAGCTGCGCTGATTGCCGTTGACCACCGAATGCTGGCTTGGGTAAGTATGCAGAATCAGGCCGTTGACAAAATTCGGCTGCTGTTCCCGCATCACCTTGGCAAACTCGCGCATGCGCGCATCGCTGCAGAAATTTTCCCGGTCATAATCAAAACCACAGACCGGCACGGTGATGCCGAATTTGGTTTCGGCGTGCGCCGGCGCCATGGCCAGCAAGGCAACGGCCGCCAGGCCGGCAAAACGGAATGATTGAGGATTCATGCTGTGCTCCTTTGGGTTGTAAAGCAGTAGGTCGGGCATTCATGCCCGACACCAACCAAAGCAGACAATGTCGGGCATGAATGCCTGACCTGCCGTTCAAATTTGCCTGCTGAGGCTGCCTGAAAAATGCGTTTTGCCGGGTAATTTGCTGAGTTTGCCAACCTGGTCTAGGCCTGCTCAATCGGTACGGTGCGAGTTATATTTTTGAACCGCGCGGCCACATAAACGGTGTCAGGGGCAACATAATGATGTCGCCGATGATGGCAAACGGAGTCAGCAGCACCGCGCCGGCAAGTGCCGCGCCGTCCACCTCTCCCACACTCTCCTTTATGGTCTTGATGGTAACGGGTAACGGTGACTGGAAGCGGTATTCGGCAGGCAGAGGTGTGCTCATGGCGTATGCTTGCCCGCTGACTGTGTCATAGCAGCGCTTATAAGGCGCTTTTTGCTCTTCTATTGCCTGGGGGGAGCCGGAGAGTTTAAAGCCCAATTGGGTCAGTATCGCAACTTCCCGTTTTTTCAGGGCAGGCTTGTCAGTCGGTTGGAAATAGTAGCCCAAGCACAAATAGCCCTTTCCGGCATCTGTATCTGAATCGGCATAGAACCTATTGTTATTGTTTTGGTACAGGGATACCTCTAATTTTGTCGGATCGCCATACCTGTTGACAATTTGAAAAGGCCTGCTCAATTCCGTTGTCCGCAGAACCTTGACCAAATCGTGCTGGGGCGTGATATCGGTAACATAGGCTATTTTTTCGCCCAGCATCACCAAGCGGTTGGCAGGCAGGTTTTGGCTGTCGGGTTTGGTGAAGCCGAAAGAATGGATGTTGTCTTCCGTCAAAACGGGTTCCGGAAATTTGCGGTACGACGAGTCCCAAAGACTGCCCGTAAAAGCACAGCCTGAAAAGGCAAATACGCTCAGTGTCAGGATGGACAGTTTGGATAAAACGGATTGATTCATATTGGCTTCCAGGTACGGTAGGTCGGGCATCAATGCCCGACCTACTGTTAAAATTTGTTTATTCAGGCCGTCTGAAAAATATGCTTCGGTCAGGTTCAATAATCCGGCCTGCCGTTTTCAGACGGCCTCGCGCATCAATCTTAATGCGCCGCCCATTCTACGGTATTCAAATCAATCCCGTCTTGAAACATTTCCCACAAAGGCGAGAGTTCGCGCAGTTTGCCGATTTTCGATTTGATCAGTTCGGCGGCGAATTGCACTTCTTCTTCGGT
>JBHAET010000317.1:0-4389 GCA_041855705.1 Neisseriaceae bacterium | reverse complement strand
GCAGCGAACAGCTGGGACGCGAAGACATTGCCCGGCTGCAAAGCCTGGGAGTGCGCACGGTGGTCAATCTGCGCTTTTTCGACCGTGATGACAATCAGGAGCAGCTGGGTGACGGCGGTTTTACCCTGGTATCGACACCCTTGCTGGCCTGGTGGTTGAGTCCAGAAGACCTGGCCCGTGCCCTGTGGGCCATCGAGCAGCACCAGCCCAACGGCCCGGTGCTGGTGCATTGCTATCACGGCGCCGACCGCACCGGCCTGGTGGTGGCGATGTACCGCATCATTTACCAGAATTGGGCGCCCGAGCAGGCGCGTCGTGAAATGCAGCAGGGGCCGTACGGTTTCCACCGCGTCTGGCGGCACATGGACCGTTATTTCGAGCCTGCCAAAATCGAGGCCGTCCGCCGCGAACTGGCCTTGTTGCGCCAGCAGGCACCGGTGTTGGCAGATGACAAATTGCGGCAATAATCTCCCCCTGTCGCAGCCGGCCGCTGGCGGCACGGGCCGTTTTCAGGAAAAACATTTGCGAAATGATAACCTTGCATTTTTGGCATGCGGTCTGCTTTCTGAAAAAGGGCACATTACGTAGTCGCTGCCAATGGGTGGCGAAGGCGGATATGCTTGATTTGTGTTTGTTTTCACCCGGCCAATCCAGTTGGCCGGGATTTTTTTATGCGGTTTGGCGCCGCCCAATGAGACCTTTGCAAAACCTCCAGATGTGGATGCAGTTCAAGGCGTAGACCACGCTGCGAGTGCAGACATAACATCATAGAATTAAGCAAACGAGTGAGCAGCGCACAACGCTTCAAATGCGCCGCAGATGGGGTTTTGCAAAGGTCTCCCAATGCCGTTGCCGGGGCGCAGATAATAACCCCCGGCATTGCGCCACCGCCCAACATTTCAGGCAGCCTCAAGGCTGCCTGAAATGTTGGGCCACCATCAAAACCCGGGGCATGTTGTCAGAAGACTGGCGCAGCGGTTGTTGCACTTAGATTGCCAATTCAAGGGAATAATATTTCCCCAACCAAAACAGCATTACGGCATTGATTTTTCTTTACGAACACAGATAATTTGATTACGCTGCAAAAAATTATCAAATAGTGCCGTGGATGTTGAATAACCGGGCAGGGTGGAATTTATTATGTTTAAAATCAATAGGATGGAAATGCGTAAGACAATATGCGGATTCTGCATGCTGTCGCTACTATTCATCTCTGGATGCACGCCGGAGCAAAACCACCGGCATCAAGGCAATAATGCGGACTTCTTAAACGATACCACACCGTTTACAGTCATTATTTCTTCCGTCGTTTCAGATCGAAAATTGAAAATTACCCTGCCGAGGTGTCATTTTGGAAAACCAAGGGAAGGTGTAGTAAATGGCTCCGAAACTAAGGGCATTATGTTATTTTTCCCTATGGCAACATTTTCAAATAATGAAAATGGCACATACCCTTGCCCAGTAAAAAACGAACCTTATGCAAAAATAACAATCGATGTACTCTTTCCCTATCCCGGAGAAAAGGAATTGCAATTTGGCAATTATTGGCAAAAAACAAATGATCGTGGCGCGGGAGTCATAGAGCAGAATAATGATATTCAGGTTTACCTGACCAGCCCTAACCGTTTAAGTGTTTTTACCAACCAATCCAAGCAAAGTCTTGAAGATTATAAGTTAACTTTTATTCAAGATCCTAAAACATTGGGTGGGTTTGCAGATCACTTGGATATTTTTACTGTATTTAAAGAAGAATTCAGCCTGCAATATACTGTTCTTAGCTCAAATTTGATTCATGACAAGCGTTATTCCTATCCAAAATTCAAAACCAATCCCTGGTTTGCTGACAAATTAATTGAGATTTACAGCAATCACGACAGCATCAGCAATCATCCTGAAGTATTGGCAGCGTTCACGCAAAACAATAACCGAATTGTTGAGTATTTTTATCAGCATTCCGCAATCATTCAAGGAGAATAGCCATATCAAGACCTTGGCAAAGCCTTCTTCAGCGATGGATGCAGTTTAAGGCGCAGCTCACGCCGTGAACACAGGCCTATCAACACGATAGACGCGAGCGAGCAGCACAACGCTTCAAATGCGCCGCAGATGGGGTTTTGCCAAGGTCTCCCAATGCCGTTGCCGGGGTGCAGGTAATAACCCCCGGCATTGCGCCACCGCCCAACATTTCAGGCAGCCTCAAGGCTGCCTGAAATGTTGGGTGACCATCAAAACCCGGGGCATGTTGTCAGAAGGCTGGCGCAGCGGTTGTTGTCTTGAAAGACCGACTTGCCGACCCATGGCCAACAGGCCCTATGCCTTGCTCAAAAACAGGCGGTAGGCGGCATTGTCGGTTTCTTCACGGTAGCTGTAGCCCAAACGGTCAAGAAAGGCCTTGAACAGGGCATCGTCCTGCGGCGGCACGTCCACGCCGGCCAGGATGCGGCCGTAGTCGGCACCATGGTTGCGGTAGTGGAACAGGGTGATGTTCCAGTCCGACTGCATTTGGCGCAAAAAGCGCGCCAGTGCGCCCGGGCGCTCCGGAAACTCAAAGCTGACCAGCCGTTCGTTGGGGACTTTATCGGTGCGTCCGCCCACCATGTAACGGATGTGGATTTTGGCCATTTCATTGTGGGTCAGATCCAGGGTTTGTAGGCCGGCCTGGTTGAGTTCCTGTTCG
Organism: Neisseriaceae bacterium; assembly: GCA_041855705.1. Lineage (GTDB taxonomy): Bacteria > Pseudomonadota > Gammaproteobacteria > Burkholderiales > Neisseriaceae > JALJZY01. Next base: position 1,712 of record JBHAET010000317.1, on the reverse strand, counting down.
ATACAATGCAAGTCGGCATTGTCCGCCGACTGGATGCCGACAAAGATATGTGCCTGCCGGCTGTCGCCGTAGCGGTAGTTGAATTCGGTGATATTGCGGTTACCGATCAGGTTGATGAAGTTTAAAAAGCTGCCCGGTCGTTCCGGAATGGTGACCGCAAAAATGCCTTCGTGGCCTTCGCTCAGTTCGCAACGCTCGGACACGTGGCGCAGGCGGTGGAAATTCATGTTGGCACCGCTGGCCACCGTGATCAGGGTTTGGCCGTGACACTGCTCGCGGGCGATATAGGCTTTCAGGCCGGCCAGCGCCAAGGCGCCGGAAGGTTCGGTAATGCTGCGGGTGTCGTCGAAAATGTCTTTGATGGCCGCACACACCGCATCGGTATCGACAATGATGATGTCGTCCAGCAGGTCGCGGCACAGGGCGAAGGTTTCGTCCCCCACCCGTTTGACCGCGGTGCCGTCGGCAAACAGGCCGACATCGGCCAGCGTAACCGGTGCACCCTGTTCGATCGATTGCTTCATGGCACAGGCATCATCGGTTTCCACGCCGATGATTTTGATCTCCGGCCGCACGTTCTTGATGAAAGCCGCCACCCCGGCAGCCAGGCCGCCGCCGCCGATGGCCAGGAAAATGGCGTCGATCGGTTTCGGATGCTGGCGGATGATTTCCAGTGCGATCGTGCCCTGGCCGGCAATCACTTCCGGGTCGTCAAACGGCGGGATATAGGCCATGCCGCTGTCGGCCACCAGCTGCATGGCATGCTGGTAGGCATCGCTGTAAGAATCGCCGGCCAGCACCACTTTGCCGCCGCGTTTTTTGACGGCGTCGATTTTGATCTGCGGTGTGGTGGTCGGCATCACGATGGTGGCGGCGCAACCGAGCCGCTGGGCCGAGAGCGCCACGCCCTGGGCATGGTTGCCGGCACTGGCGGTAATCACGCCGCGGGCACGCACCGCTTCGGGCAGTTTCGCCATTTTGTTGTAGGCACCGCGGATTTTGAATGAGAATACCGGTTGCAAATCTTCGCGTTTGATCCAGATGTGGTTGTTCAGCCGGTCGGACAGGTTGTGGGCATAATCGAGCGGCGTTTCGATGGCGGCGTCGTAAACCGAGGCGGTGAGGATGCGGGTGAGATAATCGGCGTGGCGGTTTTTCATGATGGCGGGAACTGTTTTCGTTGCACTGCGTCAAGCAAAACCGCAACGATAACGTGCAGGCTGCCTGAAAGCAAGCAAAATCAGGCAATGTCTTTTTCGCAAAGCGGTTTGAGCATGTATAATCGCGCTGTTTTTCAGGCAGCCCCGCTATTCGGGCGGCTGCCGGTTGTTTTTCCACACTCCGTTACGGTATTTATGAACAATTTGTACAAAACTTTATGTGCCTGGAGCTTGGCCGCGGTCAGCAGCCTGAGTCTGGCGGCGGCGCCGCAGGTGCCGGAGGTCATGGCGGCGGCCTACATTATCGAAGATGCCCAAAGCGGCCAAATCCTGGCATCGAAGGGGCTGCACGATCAGGTGGAGCCGGCTTCGCTCACCAAAATGATGACCGCCTACCTCACCTTCAAAGCCTTGTCCGAAGGCCGGCTCAAGGCGGAGCAGACCTTTACCGTGTCCGACAAGGGCTGGCGCAGCGAAGGTTCGCGCATGTTCCTGGACCCGAAAGTGCCGGTGACGGTAGACAATCTGCTCAAGGGCTTGATTGTGCAGTCG
>JBHAET010000316.1:0-4644 GCA_041855705.1 Neisseriaceae bacterium | reverse complement strand
ACAACCCAAACCAAGCGCAGTGACTTCCAGCTTGCCAAGCATGCGACGCGGATTGCGGGCAGGCGTGCAACCAGCTTGAATGGCCGGGTTGGCTGTATTGCCTGACGGCGCAATACGATTGTTTGCCAATGACTGCGCAACGAGTCCTGTAGAGGCCACAGCGGCCAGCGCAGCCATGCTGCCGGACTTGAGCAGACTGCGACGTGAAAAAGAATCGGGTGACGACATGGAACACTCCTCAAATCAGTGAGTTAAAAAGCCTTGAACGGTTCTTGCCTGTTTCAACGGTTTGCGTTGAGCACGGTCAGCGCATTGGCTGCCACGGCGGGGCTGACTTCTTTTTCCAACACGTCGAACACGCGACGCAAATCATCCGGGCTGACGCCCAGGTTTTGCGTGTTTTTCAGGTGCGAGGCCAGTTGCGCATTCACATTGCCCAGTGCCGAAAGCGTGGAGACGGTCACGAGCTGGCGATTGACATAGCTCAGGTTGTCGCGATGGAAAAGATAGCCGAACAGATGCGCCTTGAGGGCGTGGTCGATGCCGTCGAAACCGGCAATCACCGTGTCGGCGGCAGAGGAACCCAGTGTTTTCAGGGTTTGACGTCCAAGCTGGTAGTAGTCGGGATCGGCCAGGGCGGTGGGGGCATTGCCCTGCGGGTCACGGATGCCGCGCGCCTGGCGTTCCTTGAGCACGTTTTGCAGCGTGTTCAAGCCGTTGAGCGCACGTGGAAACCCGGCGTAGGCGTACTGATGGGCGAAGATTTCCCGGATTTCGCTGATCGTCAGCCCCTGGTCCAGACCTGCCGCAATGGTGGGGCCCAGCCGTTCCAGATCGCCGGTGGCCGACAGCGCGGCAATCGGCACGATGGCCAGCTGTCTGGCGGTGAGTGGCGTGGTCTGTCTGTGCTGTGACGCATCCGGCTTGCCGGATGGCGGCAGGTCCACGCGCTCCAGCCAGGTGGGCTTGTTGTCGGCGGCCTGCGGGCTGATGGCCACGTGGCTCATGGCGGTATGCTCGCCTGCGCCGTGCCAGTGCTTGATGCCGGGCGGACACCAGACCACATCGCCTTTTCTGATGATTTGCACGGGCTTGCCCCATTCCTGCGTGCGCCCTTCGCCTTCGGTGACGATCAGGTACTGGCCGCGGGAATGGGTGTGCCAGTTGGTGATGGTCCCCGGCTCGAAATGGACGATCGCTGCGGCATCGGGGCTGCCGGGAATGGCGGGATAACGGGCGAACTCCGCCCGGCCGCTGAAGTATTCGGCCGGTGCCGGTTGGAACTGCATGGCCGAGCGCGGGGTGATGATCTGGCCTGATGCCAACGCTTGGCTCGCGGCTGCCAGGGCAAAACTGGTGGCGATGATGTGTTTTTTCATGGCGGTGTTCCTTGAAACGGCATTGAGAAAAAACGGAACCGGAAGCTCTGCTTCTGCCCTTCTTCAATCCAGTTCATACTTCTTCAGCCAGGCTGACAGATGGTCGGCCACTTCGATATTGTTCAGGTCAGAAAACGGGAAGTGCGTGTTGCCCTTGATGCCGGCATCGGGCAGGTGCACCAAGGTGACATCGCCGCCGTGACGGTTGACCACCTCCGCCCATTTAGCTGCCATTTGCGAAGCCGCACGCCAATAATCCTGAGAAGGATTATCGCTTGGCGTTTTGGGGATGTAGTCGCCGTAAACGATAAGGATGGGGATGCGGGTCAGCTTTTGAAACTCGGCTGCAGGCACGCCATAGGCGGCAAGCGCGCCACTGAACTTATTGGCAATCGGGTCGGGTACTTCGCCTTCTGGGAAGGGGAAATTGCTGCCCGGTTCATAGCTTGCTATCGCCTTGATCTCCGGGCTTTTCATCGCCGAGGCCCAGCCCACGCCGCCACCCTGCGAATGGGTCACGAGCACGCCGGCGCCGGTTTTGCGGTACAACGCGGCCACGGCATCGGCAATAACAGTCAAATTGAAATCCGCGGTGTTTGGAGTCATTTGGCGGAAATACTGTTCAAGCGATTCGGCATCGCGCGGAAACTGCACCCCTTGGTAATAATCGGGAAACACGCCCACGCGGAATTGCTGGAACCACATCTGATCATCGGGTTTGGCCTTGATTTCAGCATCGATTGTGGCGCGTCCAGCCTTGCCTCGGCGCGGCTGGTCAATCAGGTACACCGTGAAATTGCGTCGCAGGAAAATATTCTGAAAGCCCTCGCGGCCGTCTGGCGTGCTTTCCCAGGTTTTGGCCGACTGCCCCGCACCGTGCAGGAAAGTGAGCGGATATTGGCGGGCATCGAGCGGTCTTTGGTACGACACGTACAGATGATCGCCGTGCAGGGTCTGCCCCTGCGGGTTATGCACATCAGCGGGGTTGTACTGACCAGCGGCCCGGATGACCGTGCCGCCGGCGGCGAAACTGCCCTGCTCGGCGATGGACAATATCTGGCGACTGTTGTTGGTCGCGCAAGCGGTAAGCGCCAATACGGACAACAGCACGGATAACGTCGTTTTCATGATGCCTCCTGTGAGGGGTTGACGGTTTGCGGCGCAAAGCGCTGTTCCTGCTTCATGATGCCAGCGGCTTTCAGAGAGCCTAAAGGACAGGCGGTTGTGCTGGAAGACCAGCCATTTTTCATCACGCAGGGCACGGCAGACAAGCCTTGTTTTTTATCTGCTTCAAACAAAAAACAATCTGTCCCCACCCAAAAACACCCGTGCCCCGAGTATGAACAGGAATTCACAGGTTTTTCCCATAAAACTGCGTCAGTTTGTCCGCAATCTCCCGCACGTACTCGGGCTTCCAGTACGTCTCGATGTGCGTCGCGCCTTTCACCTTGTGTAGTTCCTTGTTCTGCGTGCCGGTGGCGTTCTTGAACACCTCCTCGGTCATGTACAGCGAATCGGCCTTGTCGCCGGCAATCATCAGCAGCGGCTGGTTGATGAGATCGACGTTGGTGTTGGCGTCGAAGGTCATCAGATCCATCAGGCTGCTCAGGGTGTAGTTGGTCTGCGAGTTGGGATGGGCGTGGGTCTGGGCGTAGTACTCGTAGCCCTGGCGATACATCTCGAAGGGCAGCTTGGCGACCTGTTCGGCGCTCATGCCGGCGGCGAAGGCGGGCGAGTATTCCACTTTGCCGCCAGCCGCTTCCTGGGCGCGCGCCTGCGCCGCCTGAGCCAGCCGCTCCTGAATGGTGTCGGTCTGGCTGCGCATGAAACCGTTGCGTCGCGCGTCGCCGCTGTTGAACATGCTGATGGTGGCCACGGATTTGAAGCGCTTGTCGCCTTGCGCGGCCTTGATGGAATAGCCGCCGCCACCGCAGATGCCGAGCAGGCCGAGGCGGCTGCCGTCTACCCCGGCGTATTGCGAAATGAAATCCGCCGCGCCGCGGATGTCCTCGATGCGGTTGGCGGGCCTGTCGACATAGCGCGGCTGGCCGCCGCTGCCGCCCTGGTAGGCGGCATCGAAGGCGATGGTGATGTAGCCTTGTTCGGCGAGTTTCTGCGCATACAGGCCGGCCACCTGTTCTTTCACGCCGCCGTTGGGATGGGCGACGACGATGGCCGGGGTTTTTTTGGCGGGGTCGTAACCGGCCGGGGTATAGACATTGGCTACGACATCGATGCCGTTGACCGTGTATTTCACCGGGTGGATATTGATCCTGCCTTTCTCATTGCGGGTGATTGCGCCTTCGTACACCAGGGTGAAGGGATTGTTGCGGTAATCGGCGGCAAATGTGCCGCCCGGAGCGCCGATCAGGGTGGCCAGCAGCAGGGTGGATGCGGTTTTTGCATTCATTTCGGTCTCCTTGGGGAATGGGGTGAAGTGGTGTTCTGTGTCCAGGACAGAAGCCCGTCTGCCGGGAACAGGATTGCCCAGACGTTGACGAAAATCATCGGTCGATCATTTTTTGTGAGGCGGGCGTATAGCGGTGGCCGACAATCTCGATGCGCTGCAGGGCTTCGTCCAGAGCGCGTACCTCGGTCTCGTCCAGCGTTACATCGGTTGCGCCGAGATTCTCTTCCAGCCGGTGCCGCTTGGTGGTGCCCGGAATCGGTACGATCCACGGTTGCTGCGCCAGCACCCAGGCAAGGGCGATCTGTGCCTTGCTGGCCTCTTTGCGCCGGGCCACGGCGTCGATCACATCGAGCAGCGCAGCATTTTTCTGCATCGCTTCTTCCTGAAAACGCGGTAGATTCTTGCGGAAATCATCATCGGCCAGTTGGCTGTTCCCCTGCACCGCGCCGGTCAAAAAACCTTTGCCGAGCGGGCTGAACGGCACGAAGCCGATGCCGAGTTCGGCCAGCAGAGGGAAGACTGCCGTTTCCGGCTCGCGCCACCACAGCGAATACTCGCTTTGCAGGGCGGACACGGGCTGCACCGCGTGCGCACGGCGGATGGCATCCGCGCCCGCTTCCGAAAGGCCGAAATATCTGACCTTGCCGGCGGCAATCAAATCCTTCACCGCACCCGCCACTTCTTCCATCGGCACGGCGGGGTCAACGCGGTGCTGGTACAAAAGGTCGATGTAGTCGGTATTCATGCGGACGAGCGACTGCTCGACCACGGCGCGGATGCGCTCCGGGCGGCTGTCCAGCCCGTCGGCGACGATGCCGTTTCTGAAGCCGAATTTGGTGGCGATCGTCACCTTTT
>JBHAET010000315.1:0-7666 GCA_041855705.1 Neisseriaceae bacterium | reverse complement strand
CGCGTAGCTAAGTTCGGAAGAGATAAGCGCTGAAAGCATCTAAGCGCGAAACTCGCCTGAAGATGAGACTTCCCTGAGGGTATAACCCTCCTGAAGAGACGTTCGAGACCAGGACGTTGATAGGTCGGGTGTGGAAGCGCAGTAATGCGTGCAGCTAACCGATACTAATTGCTCGTGAGGCTTGACTCTATCATTTGAAGGACTTTGGCGCGAAAGAGCGGACAAAGCATCAAAGATAAGGCTTACTGATGAAGATCTTTCATCACCGAAAAGTTGATTAACGAATAAATAAGCGGAGCCAAGCTCCGTAACGGCTAACCGATTTGTACAGTTTAAGTTTGGCGGCCATAGCGGTTTGGTCCCACGCCTTCCCATCCCGAACAGGACCGTGAAACGAACCAGCGCCGATGATAGTACGGATGCCCGTGTGAAAGTAGGTCACCGCCAAACACCCATACCAAGCCCCCGCTGATGCGGGGGCTTTTTACTTGCCCGCAACTGCCTGCAAAGCAGACAGAACGCTCATGAGACCTTTGCCCAATATCCAGATGTGGATGAAGTTCAAGGCGCAGCAGCACAGCGAGTGCAGACATAACATATGGTTAGGCAAAACGAGCGAGCAGCGCGCAACGCAGAAATTCGCCGCAGATGGGGGTTGGGAAAAGGTCTTCATGCCTTTGCCGGCCCGAGACCTTTCCGCTATATAATAACCCCTTTCAGGCAGCCTGACGGCCTTGGGGTTTCGGAGTGTTTGTTACCGACTCCGGTTTGATGGGTAACGGCCATGCTGCAGCAAATGAAGGGAATTCACGCACCATGATTGGATTGTTGATTATCACCCATGAGACGTTGGGGCAGGCTTATGCGCAGCTGGCCGCGCATTTTTTTGGCGATTTGCCGGAGAATGTACGGATTGTGGGGGTCTTAGCCCAAGAGATGCCGGAACAGATTACCGAACGGGCAGCGGCGGTATTGACGCAATTGCAATCGGCATATCAGGGTGTTTTGCTGCTGACCGATATTTTTGGCGCCACCCCCTGCAATACGGCGCAAAAACTGATACATGACGATAAAACGGTGATGGTCACCGGTTTGAATGCGCCGATGATGGTGAAGGCGATGCAGTATGCCACACAGGCGGAGCACGCCCATACGCTGGCGCTGAGCGTGCGGGATGCCGCGGTCAACGGCATCATGGTTTTGGACAATCAACACCGGGGCGGAGCATGTTGAAGCAGGAAGTCACCATCATCAACAAATTGGGCCTGCATGCGCGGGCTTCCAGCAAATTTACCCAGACGGCCAGTGGTTTCCAGTGTGAGGTATGGGTGAGCCGTAACGGGCGGCGGGTCAATGGCAAAAGCATTATGGGGCTGATGATGCTGGCGGCGGCGCAGGGTACGGTGATTGAATTGGAAACCGACGGCGTGGACGAAGCCGCAGCGATGCAGGCCTTGGTACACTTGATTGGCGATTATTTCGGCGAGGGCGAATAAGCATGAGCATTGTGCTGCACGGAGTGGCGGTGGGTGGTGGCATCGCCATTGGCCGGGCGCATCTGGTGGTGCGCGGCATGGATGAAGTGGCACACAACGAATTGGCGGAGGCCGACATTCCGGCCGAGGTGGCGCGTTATGAGCAGGCGGTCAAAGCCACCCGCCGCCAGCTGGAGCAATTGCGTCATGCCATTCCCGAAAATGCACCGGCTGAGCTGGGGGCGTTTATTTCCTTGCACTTGATGCTGCTCAACGATGTGACCTTGTCGCGCGAACCGGTGGATTTGGTGCGTGCCCAGCACATCAATGCCGAATGGGCTTTGCGGCAGCAGGCAGACAAGCTGGCCGAACAGTTTGATGCGATTGAAGATGATTATTTGCGCGAGCGCAAGCAAGACATGCTGCAGGTGGTGGAGCGGATTTTCAAAAACCTGCTCGGCCTGAGTACCGAACTGGGAACCGAGGCCGAATTTGAAGACGACACCATTTTGATTGCCCATGATCTGGCGCCGGCCGATACGGTGTATTTTAAAGACGGCCGGATTGCCGCCTTTGTCACCGACGCCGGGGGGCCGGCCAGTCACACCGCCATTTTGGGGCGCAGCCTGGACATTCCGTCGGTGATTGCCTTGGGGCACGCCCGCGATTTGATCAGCGAGGCGGAATGGGTGATTGTGGATGGCAGTGCCGGTGTGTTGATCATCAATCCGGATGATTTGGTGCTGGCCGAATACCGCCAGCACCAGCGGGCGTATCGCCAGCACAAACGGCAGCTGGGCAAACTGAAAAACACCGCCGCCACCACGTTGGACGAAGTGAATATCGAGCTGTTGGGCAATATTGAAACGGCAGAAGATATTCGCCAATTGCATAAGTTTGGTGCCGACGGGGTGGGCCTGTTTCGCAGCGAGTTCAGCTACCTGAATCGTGACACTTTGCCGGACGAGGCCGAATTGTATGCCATTTATGCCGAAATGGTGAAAAAACTGAAGGGCAAGCCGCTGACCATTCGTACCGTTGATTTGGGGGTGGACAAAAATCCGCGCTGGTTTGGCCATCGCCAGGGTTTGAATCCGGCACTGGGTTTGACCGGCATTCGTTTGTGCCTGGCGGAGCCGGTCATGTTCCGTACCCAGATGCGGGCCATTTTGCGGGCCGGGACACATGGCCCGGTACGCATGATGTGGCCGATGATTTCCTCGGTGGAAGAAGTACGGCAATGCCTGGTCCATTTGCAGACGGCCAAACAACAACTCACCGAGCGCGGATTGGCATTTGACGGTTCGATGCAGGTGGGCATTATGGTGGAGATTCCCTCGGCGGCCCTGACCATCAACAGCTTGCTCAAATTGGTCGATTTCATTTCCATCGGCACCAATGACCTGATTCAATACACATTGGCAACCGACCGCAGCGACGAGCATGTCAGCTACCTGTACCAGCCTTATCATCCAGCAGTACTCAAATTGTTGCAGCATGTCATCCGCACCGCTGGCCGTTTGAACAAACCGGTTTCGGTGTGTGGTGAAATGGCCGGAGACGAGCAATACACCCGTCTGTTGCTGGGCATGGGTTTGCGCCGGTTTTCGATGAATCCGAACAATTTGTTGGCAGTGAAAAACCGCATCATTCAAAGCGACACCTTGGCCTTGGAAACGGCCGTATTGCGTCTGGTCCGCAATGACGATCCGGAACGTGCACTGAATTTATTGAAAAAAATCAATCAGTCTGCACCGGAAGGTGGTGAAGCATGAGTTTTCGCAGAGGTTGGTGGCGCATGGTGGGCATGGTTTGCCTGACCGTTTGCTGGCTGCCGTTGCCTGTGGCGGCGGAGTCGGATGCGCCTGATGCGGATGCGGATTTCTATGCCGGAACATTGGCGTACAAGAACGGTGATTGGTGGTTTACGGCGTGCAATGCCAACGAGGCCGATGCCTGGCGGGCGGTTTGGCAACGCCCGGACGACCAGGCGCTGGCCGGCCGATTGTTGGCGCAATATCCGCCGCGATCCCAGCAACACAACCGGGCGGCATTCTGGATGCGGGTGCAAGCCAGATGGGTGGTGTCGCCGCAAGACAATGTGCCGGGTCAGATTAGCATTGAACAAGTGCTGTCGCATGCGGTAAACGACAGTTGCCAGTTGAGCGATTACCTGGATGCGGTGCAAGAGATGCAAATGGGGTTGCCATAACTTTAGTTCGCTTTAGCACAGCTTAACCGCATTTAAACAAGGCATTTGTATAATCTCTCTCACCGACTTTGCTTCAAACAAGCAGTCAGTAGTGAGTAAGTAACGTTTTCCCGCACTTGGCCGCCGATATTCCCTCCCTTGATATCGGTGGCTTTTTTTGTGTGCGTTTTGTCCCGCCTCCTTTGCCGGTCTGCGCTATAATTTGCGCTTTGACCGCTGTCTTTGTTTGTAAAGCCCATCATGCAAGAACATTATCAACCGTCCGCCATTGAGCCGGCGGCCCAGCAAAAGTGGCAGGCTGCCCGTTTGTTCAATGTGTCCGAAGACACCGCCAAACCCAAATACTATTGTTTGTCGATGTTCCCCTATCCCAGTGGCAAGCTGCACATGGGACATGTGCGCAATTACACCATTGGCGATGTGCGCAGCCGCTTCAAGTTGTTGAACGGCTTTAATGTGCTGCAGCCCATGGGTTGGGATGCTTTCGGCATGCCGGCAGAGAATGCGGCGCTTAAAAACGGTGTGGCGCCGGCCAAATGGACGTATGAAAACATTGCCTATATGCGCAGCCAGTTGCAGAGTCTCGGTTTTGCGCTGGACTGGTCGCGGGAGCTGGCCACCTGCACGCCGGAATATTACCGTTGGGAGCAGTTGTTTTTTACCAAGCTGTTCCAGAAAGGCATTGTCTACAAGAAACTGGGGACCGTGAACTGGGATCCGGTGGACCAAACCGTGCTGGCCAATGAGCAGGTTATTGACGGCCGTGGCTGGCGTTCCGGGGCGCTGGTGGAAAAGCGCGAAATCCCGATGTATTACTTCAAGATTACCGATTATGCCGAGCAGCTGCTGGCGGACCTGGACGGCCTGGATTGGCCGGAACAGGTGAAAACCATGCAGCGCAACTGGATTGGCAAGTCGCGCGGCATGCAGGTGCGCTTTGCGGTGGCCGAAGACAGCAAGGCCGGCTTGAGTGGCGAATATGCCGACTATTTGCAAGTTTACACCACCCGTCCGGACACCTTGATGGGCGCCACCTACATGGCGGTGGCGGCCGAGCATCCGCTGGCGGTGGCAGCGGCCGCCAATCAGCCCGCATTGCAGGCCTTTATTGCCGAGTGCAAGGCCGGCAGCGTGGCCGAGGCCGATATGGCCACCATGGAGAAAAAAGGCGTACCGACCGGACGTTATGTGATCAACCCGCTCAATGGCGAGCGCTTGGAAGTGTGGATTGCCAACTATGTATTGTGGGGCTATGGCGACGGTGCAGTGATGGCGGTGCCGGCGCATGACGAGCGCGATTTTGCCTTTGCCACCCAATATGGCCTGCCGATCAAGCAGGTGATTGCGGTCGACGGCCAGACATTTGAGGCACAGCAGTGGCAGGAATGGTATGCCGACAAGGAAAACGGGGTGCTGGTCAACAGCGGCGAATTTGACGGCCTGGGTTTTCAGGCAGCCTTTGAGGCCGTTGCCGCCAAATTGGGCCGGCTCAAGGCCGGTGCGCCGAAAACCCAATACCGCCTGCGCGACTGGGGCATTTCGCGCCAGCGCTACTGGGGCTGTCCGATTCCGATTATCCATTGCGATGCCTGTGGTGATGTGCCGGTGCCGGAGCAGGACTTGCCGGTGGTGTTGCCAGAAGACGTGGTGCCGGATGGCACCGGCTCGCCACTGGCAAAAATGCCCGAATTCTACCAAACCACCTGCCCCTGTTGCGGCCGGCCGGCCAAGCGTGAAACCGACACCATGGACACCTTTATGGAGTCGAGCTGGTATCAGTTCCGCTACATGTCGCCACATTTTACCGGCGGCATGGTGGCGCCCGAGGCGGCTGCCTACTGGCAGGCGGCCGACCAGTACATCGGCGGCATTGAGCACGCCATTTTGCACCTTTTGTATGCCCGCTTTTACACCAAGCTGATGCATGAAGAAGGCGTGGTGGCGGTGAAAGAACCGTTCCAGAGCCTGCTGACCCAAGGCATGGTGGTGTGCGGTACCTTCTACCGCGAACGGGAAAACGGCAGCAAGGACTGGTTCAATCCGGCCGATGTCGAATTGACGCACGACGACAAGGGGCGGCCGCTGTCGGCCGTGCTCAAGGCCGACGGCCAGCCGGTGCAGATTGGAGGCACCGAAAAAATGTCGAAATCGAAAAACAACGGTGTGGATCCGCAACAGCTGATCGATGCCTATGGCGCCGATACCGCCCGGCTGTTCATGATGTTTGCCGCCCCGCCCGAGCAGTCGCTGGAGTGGAGTGATGATGGTGTGGCCGGTGCCCACCGCTTCCTGCGCCGCCTGTGGCGCATGGTGTACGAATACCGGCGTGAACAGGCGCCGGTGCCGGTCTTTTCCGGTCAACAGGAATCGCTTTCAGGCAGCCTGAAAGATTTGCGGCACAAGCTGCACAGCACGATTGCCAAGGTCACCGACGATTACGACCGCCGCCAGCAGTTCAATACCGCGATTGCGGCGGTGATGGAGTTGCTCAACCAATACGAGCGCACCGACACGGCCGGCGAAACCGGCCGGGCGGTGGCGCAGGAAGTACTGGAAGCCGCCGTGCGCCTGTTGTGGCCGATTGTGCCGCACATTTGTGAAGCCCTGTGGGGCGCGTTGCGCAGCGACCATACCGAATTATGGCAAGCCGGTTGGCCGCAGACCGATCCGGCAGCCCTGGTGAAGAGTGAAATCGAGCTGATGGTACAGGTGAACGGCAAGTTGCGCGGCAAAATCACGGTGGCCGCCGATGCCCCGCCGGCCGAGATTGAGGCGGCGGCTTTGGCCGATGCCGGTGCCCAGCGCTTTATGGACGGCAAAGCCCCGAAAAAAATCATCGTGGTGCCGGGCCGGTTGGTGAACATTGTGGTGTAGGGCGTGGCTACCGGTTTTCCGGTTCAGGCAGCCTTGCGTGCTGTCATGCACTTGTCACACAAACGCGCTATGCTGGCGGATGACCCAACAACAGGAGCGTGCACATGAACGGCGCCGGTATTCTGGTGGTGGAAGACGAAGCCGCCATTCTCACCCTGATTCGGTTTACCCTGGAACAGGCCGGTTTTGTGGTGAATGGGGCAGACAGCGTGGAGGCGGCACGGCCCATTCTGGCCGAGGCGCTGCCGGATGTGGTGTTGCTGGACTGGATGTTGCCGGGCATGTCCGGCGTCCAATTTGCCAAAGAGCTGCGCGCCAATGAGCGCACCCGTGATTTGCCACTGATTTTGCTGACCGCCCGCGGTGAGGAAGTGGACAAGGAGCAGGGGCTCAATCTGGGTGCGGATGATTACATTACCAAGCCGTTTTCGCCGCGCGAATTGGTGGCGCGCATCAATGCCTTGCTGCGCCGGCGCGCACCGCAGAAAACCCAGGAGCGGATTGAAGTGGCGGGACTGGTACTGGATCCGGTGGAGCAGCGGGTCAGCGGGCATGGCCGTCTGCTGTCGTTTGGGCCTACCGAATTCAAATTGCTGCATTTTTTCATGACCCATCCTGACCGTGTCTACAGTCGCCGCCAACTGCTGGATCTGGTCTGGGGTGATCACGTGTTTGTGGAAGACCGCACCGTCGATGTCCACATCCGCCGCCTGCGCCGCGGCTTGGAAGGCACCGGTTTTGAGCGCTTTGTCCAGACCGTGCGCGGCTCCGGTTACCGTTTTTCGGTCAAAGAGGCATGAGCCGCCGGATGGCGTTTGTCCGGTTCGGGCATGGTTGCGGCGGGCAGGCCGCAAGTTGTTTTCTGTCCTGATTGGATGGGTGTTTTCGGAAGGCATTCATGAGCACACTTGGCCGCCACATTTTGCAATGGTTTTGTCTGCTGGCGGCGTGGGTGGTAATCGCCTATCTGGCTGGCGGGCTGACCGCGGCCCTGGCGGCGGCCTGTGTGTTTCAGGGCGCATCCTTGCTGGTGTACTGGCTGCAGCTGGGCAAATTGTTGCGCTGGCTGCAAAATCCCAAGCTGCGCCTGGTGCCTCAGTCCTGG
>JBHAET010000314.1:0-4904 GCA_041855705.1 Neisseriaceae bacterium | reverse complement strand
TCTTCTACGGTAATACGAGCCATGGGGCAAACCTTTGGTGTGGATTGGGTAGGGTTAATATGCTTCAGAGCCGGACAACGGGCGGTTCTCCGGTGCGGACATTATAGTGAAATTCCGTTGTCGGGGCTATGGTGCAAACCGGGCCGGCCGTCTGCAACGCCATGCGGGCACCCGCTGCGGGCGGTTGGTCGGCGGCGTGCGGTTGGCCGCCGGCCGCCGGGCAGGTGTCAGGCGCCGGCCAGCAAGCGCTGGATGAACGGTGCTTGTTGCGCCTGTTGCAGACGCTGTGCCTTGATGATGTGCAGCAAATCGTGTTCGGCCTGAATCAGGTCGTCGTTGACCACCACATAGTCAAACAGATAGGCCTGTTCGATTTCGTGCCGCGCCTTGTCCAGCCGCTTGGCCACCACTTCGGCGCTGTCGGTGCCGCGCCCGGTCAGCCGTTCGGCCAGCACCGCAAACGAAGGCGGCAAAATGAAGATGCTGCGTGCGGCCGGCAGCAGCCGGCGGATTTGTGCCGCACCCTGGGTGTCGATTTCCAGAATCACATCCAGCCCCTGTTCGGTCAACTGCTGGAGGGCGGCCATGCTGGTGCCGTAATAATGGCCGTACACATTGGCGTGCTCCAGAAACGCACCCTCGCCGATCATGCGTTCGAATTCGGTGGCGCTGACAAAGTGGTAGTGCACGCCGTTTTGTTCGGCACCGCGCGGTGCGCGCGATGTGTGGGACACGCAGACACGAATCCGGTCGTGCTGTTTGACCAGGCGGCTGACCAGGGTGGTTTTGCCGGTGCCGGAGGCGGCGGAAACAATGAAAATTTGGCCCAAAGTGTGCATGATGAAAAACAGGCGGTTATGCGATGACGCATTATGCCATAGGCACCAACGGACTGCCAGTCTGTTTCGCCTGGATTTGGACAATGAATTTATTTTAATCGATTGAAATAAATGAAATAATTTTGCCGTTTCAGGCAGCCTTCGGCTTGCGGTGCGATGGGGCGGCGGCTTTCTTTTTAAGCCTGCTTGGGCTAAAATGCTCCATTCCCATTCTGAAATACCGCCGCCTTGCCGCAGCAGGGCGGGGTATGCCTGTTTGCCATGACCAAATTTATCTTTGTCACCGGCGGTGTGGTGTCTTCCCTGGGGAAAGGCATTGCGGCCGCATCCATTGCCACCATCCTGGAATCGCGCGGTTTGAAAGTGACCATGCTGAAGCTGGATCCCTACATCAATGTGGATCCGGGCACCATGAGTCCGTTTCAGCACGGCGAGGTGTTTGTGACCGAAGACGGGGCCGAAACCGATCTGGACCTTGGCCATTACGAACGGTTTATCAATGCCATCATGCTCAAGCGCAACAACTTTACCACCGGTCAGGTGTATGAGACCGTGATTGCCAAAGAGCGGCGCGGTGATTATCTGGGCGGTACCGTGCAGGTGATCCCGCACATCACCGACGAAATCAAGCGCAAGGTGCATGAAGGTGCGGCCGGATACGATGTGGCGCTGGTGGAAATCGGCGGTACGGTGGGCGACATCGAATCGCTGCCGTTTTTGGAGGCCATCCGCCAGATGCGCAGCCAACTGGGCCGCAACAACACGTTTTATGTGCACTTGAGTTATGTCCCGTTTATTGCCGCTGCCGGGGAAATCAAAACCAAGCCCACCCAGCACTCGGTGAAGGAATTGCGCGAAATCGGCATTCAGCCCGACATGCTGGTGTGCCGCATGGACCGGCCGTTGCCGGAAGACGAAAAACGCAAAATCGCCTTGTTCTGCAATGTCGAGGAGCGGGCGGTGGTCGGCTGTTACGATTCGGACAGCATTTACAAAATTCCGGCCATGCTGCATGAGCAGGGCGTGGACAGCCTGATTTGCGAACAATTGCAGCTCAATGTGCAGCAGGCGGATTTGACCGAATGGAAAAAAATCGTGCACGCCATCGAGCACCCGAAACACAAGGTGCGGGTGGCGATGGTGGGCAAATATGTCGATTTGACCGAATCGTATAAATCGCTGACCGAAGCCTTGAAACACGCCGGCATCCACAACGAAACCGATGTGGAAATCGTGTATGTGGACAGCGAAGCAATCGAGCGTGACGGCACCGGCTGCCTGCGGGACATGGATGCGATTTTGGTGCCCGGCGGCTTTGGCAGCCGCGGCGTGGAAGGCAAGATTGCCGCCGTCAAATACGCCCGCGAAAACCAGGTACCGTATTTGGGTATTTGCCTGGGCATGCAGATTGCCCTGATCGAATATGCGCGTGACGTGGCCGGTCTGGAGGGTGCCAATTCCACCGAGTTCGACCTCAAGGCCGCGCATCCGGTGGTGGCGCTGATTGACGAATGGCTGGATCGTGACGGCCAGATCGAAAAGCGCGATGCCAACGCCAATCTGGGCGGCACCATGCGTCTGGGGGCGCAGGATGTGACCCTGCAGGCCGGCAGTCTGGCGGCAAAAATTTACGGCAGCGAGCACATCCGCGAACGCCATCGCCACCGCTACGAAGTCAACAATCATTATGTGCCGCAATTGCAGGCGGCCGGTTTGGTGGTGGGCGGGGTGTCTGCCGGCCACGAACGACTGGTGGAAACCGTCGAGTTGCCGCAAACCGTGCATCCGTGGTTTTTTGCCTGCCAGTTCCACCCGGAGTTCACCTCCACCCCGCGCCAAGGCCATCCCTTGTTCAGCGCCTACATCAAGGCGGCGCTGACCCACAAACAGTAATCGTTGACCACCACCGGCAGGCTACTTTGAAAACAGGCCCCGCCGGTTTTTTCAGGCAGCCTGGCCTGTGAACATGCCCAGGTCTGGATGCGACCCATGTACCGCAGGCGGCGATTGTGCACAGTTCCGTCTTGCAGGAATTGAGACCTTTGCAAAACCGCCAGATGTGGATGCCGTTCAAGGCGCAGACCACGCTTCGAGTGCAGACATAACATAGCGTTAAGCAAGCGAGCGAGCAGCGCACAACGCTTCAAATGCGCCGCAGATGGGGGCAAAGGTCTCGAATTGCGGTTTGGGGCCGGCAGTGTGCCGGAGCCTGCCGTGCGGCTGAATACCATTTGTTTTCACATAGGGAGCTTGGCGGTGTATCCGATTGGCGAACCTCATCTTAGCGGCTGGTTGCCGGTATCCGACATCCACCAGATTTATTACGAAGTCTCCGGCAATCCGCAGGGCAAGCCGGTGGTGTTTTTGCACGGTGGGCCGGGCGGCGGCACCTCGCCGGCGCAGCGCGGTTTTTTCAATCCGCAGCATTACCGCATTGTGCTGTTTGACCAGCGAGGTTGCGGCCGCTCGCTGCCGTATGCCTGCATTGAAGAGAATACCACTTGGGATCTGGTGGCCGACATCGAAACCTTGCGCCGTCATTTGGGCATTGAGCGCTGGCAGGTGTTTGGCGGTTCGTGGGGTAGCACCCTGGCGCTGGCTTATGCGCAAAGCCATCCCGAACGGGTGAGCGAATTGGTGTTGCGCGGCATTTTCCTGTGCCGCCAGCGCGAGATCGATTGGATCAATCAGGGCGGCGCCGATGCCTTTTTTCCCGAATACTGGGCCGATTATCTGGCACCGGTGGCGGTGGCCGAACGCGGCAATCTGGTGGCGGCCTACCGCCGTTTGCTCAGCCCCGACAACCCGGACCGTGACCACATGCTGGCGGCGGCGCGGGCCTGGGCGCAATGGGAAAGCCATCTGGTTTATTTGCAGCACAATCAGGCGGCGGTAGACGCCTATCGGGACGGTGAGGCTGCCCTGGCCATTGCGCGGATTGAAAACCATTATTTCACCCACGCCGGCTGGCTGGAGGGCGAGCGCGCCTTGCTGGCCAACATTGACCGCATCCGCCACATCCCCACCATCGTGGTGCAGGGTCGCTACGACCTTTGCACTCCGCCGCTGGCGGCGTTTGATCTGCATCAGGCGTTTCCGGAGGCCGAATTGCAATGGGTGCTTGGCGGTCACTCCGCCTTTGATCCGGCAGTGGCGGTGGCGCTGGTGGCGGCCACCGATCGCTTTGCTGGTGTGGTCTGACACGCATGGGTAGAGTGGCGGCATTCATTGTCAACAGATCCTGAAATTTAGGCACACCCAAATGACTTTCGCACAAACCCCCGAACCACCTTATTACGCGGTGGTGTTCACTTCGAAACGCACCGACGGCGATCAGGGCTACGGCAACACCGCCGAACGCATGGTTGAGCTGGCGCAGCAGCAGCCGGGCTTTCTCGGCGCCGAAAGCGTGCGCGCCGACGGTTTCGGCATCACCGTGAGCTACTGGCGCGATGAAGCGGCGATTGCCGCATGGAAGCAGCATGCCGAACACCGGTTGGCGCAAGAAAGTGGCAAAGCCAAGTGGTATGCCGATTATGTGGTGCGTGTTTGCAAGGTGGAGCGCGCTTACGGCACCGTTTTCAGGTAGCCTGAACCGGCTTTTGCCTCCCGTGGTTGGTGCGTTACCGAACAGTTGAGCATCGGTTGCGGCGGCCGGTGTGGTCGGCGGCGCGGTTCGCCTAATCGGCGGCTTTGGTATAAGATAGCGGCCGGTTTGAATCAGGAAGGACAGAGCATGACAGTATTGGTCAGCGGAGCATCGGCCGGTTTTGGCGCGGCGATTTGCCGCCGGTTTGTGGCGGCCGGTTACCAGGTGATCGGTACCGCCCGGCGTGGCGACCGCCTGCAGGCATTGGCGCAGGAGCTGGGGCCGGCTTTTCATCCGCTGGTGATGGACGTGACCGACAAAGCTTCGGTGGATGCGGCACTGGCGGCGCTGGCGGAACCTTGGTCGGCAATCGATTTGCTGATCAACAATGCCGGGCTGGCCTTGGGGCTGGAGCCGGCAGACCGTGCCGATTTTGCCGATTGGGAAACCATGATCCACACCAATGTGCTGGGCCT
>JBHAET010000313.1:0-6854 GCA_041855705.1 Neisseriaceae bacterium | reverse complement strand
GCAAGCCGGCAATTGACATCCACCCCATCCCAGACGGCCCTGCCCGTGCCGCCGCCGGCCATGCCGGATTTGACGCAGCCACCCCAACACCATGCCCCACATCACCACCCGCGACACTGTTTTCGAACTGCAGCCCGGCGAAACCCTGCTCGAAGGGCTGGAGCGCACCGGCCATGATGTCGAATACCAGTGCCGCAGCGGCTATTGCGGCGCCTGCCGCCTGAAATTGCTGTCGGGCGAGGTCGGTTATGCCGAGCAGCCGCTGGCCTTTGTCGCCCCCGGCGAAATCCTGCCCTGCTGCTGCACCGTCACCACCGACGTCTCGGTGGCCTGCCACATCCGGATGCCGGAACCGGATTTGTTTGATCCCGGCCTGTTTGGCACCCCGTCCTGAATTTTGACAGTACCGCCACCAGCGTGTATGTTGCGCCTGAACCTTTGCCACAGGAAATCCCACCATGTTACTCGGCGTCAATATCGACCACATTGCCACCGTGCGCAATGCGCGCGGCACGGTGTATCCCAGCCCCTTGGAAGCCGCCCTGCTGGCGGAAACCCACGGTGCCGACCTGATTACCCTGCACTTGCGTGAAGACCGCCGCCACATTCGCGATGCCGATGTGTTCGCCATCCGCGCCGCCATCCGCACGCGGATGAATCTGGAAATGGCGCTTACCGAAGAAATGCTGGCCAACGCACTGGAAGTCAAACCGCACGACGTGTGCCTGGTGCCGGAAAAACGCACCGAGGTCACCACCGAGGGCGGTCTGGACGTGTGCGCGCAGCAGGACAAAGTGGCCGAATACACCCGCATTCTGACCGATGCCGGCATCCGCGTGTCGCTGTTCATTGATGCCGACGAGGCACAGATTCAGGCCGCGCGCGATGTTGGTGCGCCGGTGATTGAACTGCACACCGGCGCTTATGCCGATGCCCACCATCCGGCCGAGCGCGCCGCACAACTGGCCCGCATCGAAAACGGCGCCCATTTTGCCAGCGACATCGGCCTGGTGGTCAATGCCGGCCACGGCCTGACCATTCACAACGTCACCCCGGTGGCGCAAATTCTGGCCATCCGCGAACTGAACATCGGTCATGCCCTGGTGGCACAGGCCCTGTTTATCGGTTTGCCGGCCGCCATTGCCCAGATGAAACAAACCATTCACCGCGCCCGCGCCCTGCCTTATTGATATTGACCGCAGGCCGGCAGTCTGAGGCCTGTACAAAATATCCAGATGTGGATGCAGTTCAAGGCGTCGCAGCACAGCGAGTGCAGACATCTCAAATGGATAGGCAAACGGGCGAGCAGCGCACAACGCTTCAAATTCGCCGCAGATGGGTATTTTGCACAGGTCTCAGTCTTTCAGGCAGCCTCGCCAACACCTTATTTGATCACGGAACCCAATTTATGATTTACGGCATCGGCACCGATCTCGTCACCATCAGCCGCATCGGCAAAATGTGCAAAACCTATGGCGCCAATGCGGTGGCCGAAAAAATCCTGTCGCGGGTCGAATACCTGGAATGGCCCTCGGCCAGCAATCCGGTCCTGTTTCTGGCCAAACGCTTTGCCGCCAAGGAGGCGTTTGCCAAAGCGGTGCACACCGGCTTGCGCTCGCCGGTCAGCCTGCGCAACATCGGCATCGGGCATGACGCGCTGGGGCGGCCCGAGTTCATGCCCGAACCGCCGCTGCAGCAATGGCTGGAACACAAAGGCATTGGCCGCGTGCACCTGAGCCTCAGCGACGAGGGCGATCAGGTGGCCGCTTTTGCCGTGGCGGAATGCGCATGAGCCGGCTCACGGTACCGGTGGTGGCCGGCATCCTCTACAACCGCGACGGCGAATTCCTGCTCAGCTCGCGGCCGGCCGGCAAACCGTATGCCGGTTATTGGGAATTTGCCGGCGGCAAAGTGGAAGCAGGAGAAGACGATTTGTCGGCCCTGGCTCGCGAATGGCAGGAAGAATTGGGCATCCGCATTCTTCATGCCACCCCGTGGCTGACCCGGATTCACGATTATGAACACGCCCGGGTGCGGCTGCGTTTTTACCGGATTGCCGCCGATGGCTGGCAAGGCCAACCGCAGGCGCATGAAGGCCAAGGCTGGCGCTGGCAACGGCCGGGACATTTTGATGTGGCGCCCATGTTGCCGGCCAACACCCCGATTCTGCGGGCCTTGTCGATTCCGCAACAACTCAGCGGCCGTCTGGACGGTGTTTTTCGCGGCCACAACGGCAGCGAGGAATACACACTGGCGGTGTGGCCGCAGGCCGAACCCCATCACCGCCAAGTGTTGTTTGACATCGACCAGCTGATGCAGCGCCATCGCCTGCCGGCCGACACCCTGTGCTTTGCCCTGATACGCAATGCACAGGAATACCGTGCCGCTGCCGATGCCGACGCCCTGGTCTGGGCGCTACCCGACGAACAGGCACTGCCGCCGCTGCTGGCCCAATTGCAGGCCGGGGTGGCGCAACCACTGCTGGCCTTGCTGCCGCCTTCCCTGGCCAAACGTCATGCCGCCGCATTGCAATCAGCCGGCATTCACGGGCTGATGCTGGATGAGGGCACCGCCCTCGCATGAACCAACCGCCGCCCAGCCGCACGCGCCGGCTGATGATTTGAAAACCAACCACCACGCCACCGATCAGCACCCCATGACCAACCGCCTGTCCCCAAAATCAAAATGGCTGCTGCTGGCCATATTGCTGTTGCTGTTTGCCGCCGCCAAAATCGGCGGTTTGTGGTGGTGGCACAGCCGGCAAAATCCAAGCGGCCAAACACCGGTACTGTTGGCACCCTGTGCGGTGGCACAAGGCTGCCGTCTGCCCAATGGCGCCGTGGTGTCGTTTGTCCCACCGGCCGACGAACGCACCCCGTTCGACATCCGCATCCGCCGGCTGCCGGCCGGTACCGGCCAGGTTTATGTCCAGTTTTCGATGGTCGGCATGGACATGGGATTCAACCGCTTTCATCTGACGGCACAAGCCGATGGCAGCTGGCTGGCCACCGGTGTGCGCCTGCCCTTGTGCATTGAACAGCGTGCCGATTACCGTGCCGAAATCCACATTGACGGCCAAACCCACATCCTGCCCTTCACCCTGCCGCACAACCGCGCCCATTGATCAGGCGATGGCAATCTTTCATCTCCGCCGCCCACCCTCATACGGAAAATCCATGCCGTATGGGAAAATCAATGGCACGGCGCTATAATCGGCGGTTTTCCGCCACCTGTTGCTGCCATGTCCGAACCCCTGCTTCCGGCCGCATTGTCGGTCTCCCAGCTCAATGCCCTGGCCCGCCAGCTGCTGGAACAAAACCTGTTTGGCCTGTGGGTGGCGGGTGAAGTGTCCAATCTGAGCCGTGCCGCCAGCGGCCATTATTACTTCTCACTCAAGGATGACCGTGCCCAGGTGCGTTGCGCCCTGTTCAAGGGCCAGGCGGCACGGCTGGCGGCACCGCTGCAGGAAGGCGACCAGATTGAGGTAACCGGCCGCATCGGTATTTACGAGACCCGCGGCGAGTTTCAGATCACGGTCAGCGATGTGCGCCACACCGGATTGGGACAGTTGTATGAGGCCTATGAGCGGCTGAAAACCCGCTTGCAGGCAGAAGGCCTGTTCGATGCGGCCCGCAAACGGCCGCTGCCGTCACAGCCCCAGCGCATCGGCATTGTCACCAGTCTGGCGGCGGCGGCCCTGCGCGATGTGCTCAGTACCCTGCGCCGCCGTCACAGCGGTTTGTCGGTGGTGGTGTATCCGACACCGGTACAGGGCGCCGGCAGCGAGCAGCAGATTGCCCAGGCCATCCGCACCGCCGGTGCGCGCGCCGAAACCGACGTGCTGATTGTGTGTCGCGGCGGCGGCAGTATTGAAGACTTGTGGGCGTTTAATGAAGAAGTGGTGGTACGGGCGATTGCCGCATCACCGATTCCGGTGGTCAGCGGCGTGGGACACGAAACCGATGTGACCCTGACCGATTTTGCCGCCGATGTCCGGGCGCCGACACCCACCGGCGCCGCCGAACTGGTCAGCCCCGACCGTGCCCAATTGCGCGCCAGGGTATTGCAAGGGCAGCAAGTGTTGCAGCGCCTGCTGCAACAACGCTATGGCGATGCCAGCCAAAAACTTGACTGGCTGGCCCGCCGCCTGCGCCATCCGCAACAGCAGCATCAAGCGCGCGCTCAGGAATTGCGACGCCTGATGCTCCTGCTGGATAACCGGATGCAGCAAGTGATGCAACACAAGCGGCAATGCTGCCGCCACGCCGTGCAGCAGCAGCAAGCCCTGCGTCCCGACACCCGCTGGGCGCAGCAACAACTGGCCCATTACCAACAATGGTTGCGGCAATACCGGCAACAGCGGCGGCAGCAGGCACATGCTGCGCTTGATCACCACCGCCGGCTGCTGGCAGCCGTGTCGCCGCAACAGATTCTGGAACGCGGTTACAGCGTGGTGACCGACAGCCGCGGCCGGGTGGTGCGCCAGGCCAATCAACTCAAACCGCAGCAGGCCTTGCACATTCGCTTTGCCCACAGCGGCATTGATGTGCGGGTGGATCCGCAACAGGGCCAGGCCGATCTGTTCGATGTCTGAGCCGGCATCAGGCCGGCAAGGCCACCGCCAGGCGCTGTGCCACCGGCATCAGGCCACGCAGGGCATTGCACAGCAACAGCTGCTCGGCAGCCTGTACCTGTTGGTAATCCAGCTCGCTCTGCCGTACCGCATCGCAACCCAGCCAGCGTTGCGGTTGCGCCAGCACCGCCGAGCGCATCACCCCCGGCAGCAGCGACAGGTGTTCAGCCGGGGTGTGCCAAACACCGTCAATCCGCAACAGCACATTGCTGCGCCCCCCTTCCAGCAAGCGGCCATCTTCATCGAACAGCAGACTGTCAAACGCACCGTGTTGCACCGCCGTTTGCCAGGCCAAATCATGCAGAGGCCGGTAATCGGTTTTGTACCGTTGCAAAACCTGTGTCGCAATCCGGCTGTCCGGATGCAGCAGCACGGTGACCGGTGCATCGGATAAAGCCAGCGGCTGGTGCTCGGCCTGCCAGCTGCCGTCGGCCTGCAAGATCACTTTCAGACGCCAACAACCGCTTGCCGGCACCGCCGCCACCGCCGCCTGCAACAGCCGGCGGATGTCGCCTTCATCGGCGGCAAACCGCCAATCGGCTGCCGAACGGCACAACCGGTCGATGTGGTGCGCCAGCAAAGCGCAACGGCCGTCGGTCACCTGCATGGTTTCGATTAACCGGAAGCTGGGCGGCAAATCGGTCACAAAGCGGCTTTTCCAGCCGCATTCCCGATATTCGGCCCGCGCATCACTGTCGGCCACAATGCCGGAGCCCACCCCCATGCAGACACGATGGCCACCACCGGCTTGCGGGGTCAGCTGCAAGGTGCGGATCACCACGTTCAGGCAGCCTGAAAATCCCAAGGCATTGCGGCACGGTGCCACATAACCGATGCTGCCGGTATAAAGACCGCGCGGTCCGTTTTCCAGCTGGCGGATGAGTTGCATGCTCATCCGTTTGGGGGCACCGGTAATCGAACCGCAGGGAAAGGCGGCGCGCAGAATGTCAGCAAGGCGGGTACCCGGACGCGGTTGCGCCTCAACAGTGCTGGTCATCTGCCACACACTGCCATAGGCGCTGACTTCGAATGCCTGCGGCACCCGCACGCTGCCGGTCACCGCCACCCGTCCCAAGTCATTGCGCAACAAATCGACTATCATCACATTTTCGGCCCGGTTTTTCGCATCCTGGCGCAGGGCCGCCGCTGCCGCATCCTGCCCATCATGGCCGCTGCGCGGGGCGGTGCCTTTCATCGGCCGGGTACGCAGGGTGGCATCGGCATCGAATTGCAAAAACAGTTCCGGCGACAAACCCAAGGTCCAAACCGGCAGCTCGCCGGCATCCGGCAAACAGGCCAGCACACCGTAGGGCACCGGCTGGCGCGCACGCAGGCGGCGATAGAGCGCCAATGGCCGGCCATGGCTTTCGCCCTGCAAACGCACGGTGTAATTGATCTGATACACATCGCCCCGGGCAATCGCCTGCTGAATCTGTGCCACGGCCGCCAGATAGGCTGCCTGATCGGTATCGCTGCCAATGTGGCGGATGCCGGCCGGCGCCCCGTCATCCGCCGCCGCCAGCCAGGCCTCAGCCTGTGACGGGCTGAGCAGCGACTGTTGCCCGAACCAGTACACCGTCATCGCAGTGTGATCCGGCTCCAGGCCATGCAATGCCACACCCCATTCGTAAGGCAGCCACAGCAAGGCATGCCAGCCACGCTGCCAGCCCTGGTGCAATACGTCGTCCAGACGGTCCAGTTCGGCGGCAGGCAGGTGGTCGCAATCGCGCAATTGCTGGAACAGGCGGCAGGCACCGTTGGCATCGTCCAGCAGGGCAAAATGGGGGCAGGTCGGCATCATGGGCGGCATTATATCGCCAGAGGCTTGTCCGACACAGTATTCGTGACCGATGGGCGGTTTGGTTGGCGAGACCATGTCGCCGTCTCCGGCACGGCAAATGGCGCAAACCGTGCCAAACCGTTACAATGCAGCGGCCTGCTGCTCTCTGCCAAGACCATGACCGAAATCACCGCTTTTGCCAACCGTTTGGGCAAAAATGCCAAACACCTGCTCAAATGGGCGCGCCGCCAGCAATTGGAAGCCTGGCGTTTGTATGATCGCGACATTCCCCAGTTTCCGTTCGCCATTGATGTGTATGGCGAGCACATTCACTTGCAGGAATACGACACCGGCTGGCTGATGCCGACGGCCGATTACGAGGCCTGGCTGGCGGAGGTGGTGTCGGCGGTGTGTTTTGTCACCGGCCTGCCGCCGGCACAG
>JBHAET010000312.1:0-2589 GCA_041855705.1 Neisseriaceae bacterium | reverse complement strand
CCAGCAGGTCATGGTCGGCCGGATGCAGTTCAAACAGGCGGGCATGGTCCTGCTCGCGCAGCAGCGATTGTGCCCACCATGGCGAGCCGGGGTAGCCATGTGCCTGTCCGGGCAGGCAGTGGGACAGATGCTGCCTGAAGGCATCTAGGGCGCCGGGCAGGGCATCTGCCTGCAGCAGGCGGGCAATGCCGTTACGGTGTTCGCCCAGTTTTTGTGCCGTGTCGCTGCCCAGATCGTACACCCCGGCACCGGCATGGGTGTCGATGTACCAGTAGGCTTTGTCTTTGCGGTTGAAGTAGGACAGGGTTTCAAACAGCAAATGGTGTTTGAGCACATCGGCATGGTTGCCGGCATGAAAGGCGTGGCGGTAGCTCAGCATGCTTATTGCGGCCGGAAGGCGGCCAGGTGGTTATCGATGCGGCGGCGCCAGGAAGCCACCATGGTCAGCGGCAGGACGGGGGCCATGTCGAGCATGGTGGCAAAGTCGTCGGCCGTGGGCTGGATGATGCCGCCGTGGGCCAGCAGCAAGGTTTTCGGTTGCAAATCGGCAATTTGCTGCAGCGAGGCGCGGTAGGCATCGGGCAGGAATACGGGAAACGGTACCGCCAGCCCGCGCCGCAGCTTGAGAATCAGGTCGCCGGTGTAGGCGGTACTGCTGGCGGCATGGTAAACGCTCAGGTCGCGGTCGGTATGACCGGGGGTTTCCAGCACGCACCAGTCTTCAAAACCGGGCAGGGCATTGCCGTGGCGCAACCGGTAATCGGGCTTGAGATAGGGCCAGTACCAGATGTTGCGCCGCGGTTTTTTCATTTTGCCGGCCATCCAGTGGGCCAGATACATGTCCACCGCCAGTTTGCCGATGCCGTGCAGACCACCATACCACTGGCGCCGGTGGTGGGTGCTGGCAATCGCGCAACCGGTGATGTGGCGCAAAGCCTGTGCCGCACCGGCATGGTCCGGATGCATGTGGGTGACCACCACCAGTTTCAGATCGGTAAACGGTCGTGCCAGGTCGTGGGTGACAAAACGGCGCAGCATGTCGATGTCGCAGCGGCTCATGCCGTCAAGCAACAGCAGGCCGTGAGGGTATTCAACCAGATAGATTTCCTGGATGTAGCCTTGCAGACGGTGAATTTGCATAAATCGGAGCAACGGATTAGAGTGGCAAAACGCACGCGATTGTACCCCACAATGCCCGTTGTTGTCCGGTTCGGCGACCGGTCCGCGGCCGCGTTGGCAGCTCAATTGTTCAGGAACGGTCGCCGATTTTGCTTTCGCGGCCGCTCAACAGATTGCGGATGTTGCTGCGGTGGCGGTAGAGTACCAGCAGGGCAATGATGGCGGTGGCGGCCACCCATGAGCGGTAGGGCATGAAAAACCAGGCCGGCAGCGGGCTGATCAGGGAGGCGGTGAGAGCGGCCAGTGACGATACCTTAAAGCCGAAGGCCATCACCAGCCAGATCAGCACGCACACGAGAGCGGTGGGCCAGGACAGCGCCAGCAGCACTCCCACCGCCGTGGCCACCCCTTTACCGCCCTTGAAACCGAAAAACAGCGGCCACATGTGGCCGACCAAAACCGCCACCGCCACCAGCGCAATGGTCAGGTTGTCCAGCCCCAAGGCTGCCTGAAAACGCAACGCCAGCCACACCGCCAGCCAGCCTTTGAGTGCATCACCCAGCAGGGTGAGGGCGGCTGCCAGTTTGCGGCCGCTGCGCAGGACATTGGTGGCACCCGGATTGCCGGAACCGTAGCTGCGCGGATCGGCCATGCCGAAGGCGCGCGACACCAAAACCGCAAACGACAGGGAGCCCAGCAGGTAGGCGGCCATGATGATGAAAAAATTAACCATAAAACCAATTCTTTGACCACAGTCATTCTGTGGCTGCGATATTAACTGATTTTTACGTAAGATAACAACTTATGGATACCATCTTTTTACACGGTTTGAAAGCCGATACCCTGATCGGCCTGTATGAATGGGAGCGCCAGCAGCCGCAAACCCTGGTGCTGGATCTGGACATCGGTACCGATTTGGCGGCAGCGGCGGCCAGTGACGACATCGGGCATACCATTCATTATGCGGAAGTGGCCAAGGTGTTGCGCCAAAACCTGCAACAGCAGCAGTTTTTGTTGCTGGAAGCGCTGGCCGAATTTGTGGCGCAATGCCTGCTCCATGATTTCGGTGCCGACTGGGTGCGGGTGCGGGTGGTCAAGCCGGGCATCTTGGCGGGGGTGGCAACGGTTGGGGTGGTGATTGAACGACGATCGGAGCAGGAACATGAGCCGGCCTGAGAATTGGGAACCCTGTTACAGCATTGCCCAGATGCGGGCCTGGGAAGATGCGGTGGTGGCTGCCGGCGGCAGTTACCGCCAGTTGATGGAATACGCCGGCGGACACAGCGCCCGTTTGCTGCAAGCCCATTGTGCGGCCGGTTCGCGTGTGCTGGTGTTGTGCGGGCCGGGCAACAACGGCGGTGACGGTCTGGTGTTGGCACGCTGGCTGGCCGAGGCTGGCTGGCCGGTCACGGTGGCTTGGGCGGCCGGGGCGCCGCAATCGGCATTGGCACGGCTTAACCGCGATTTGCT
>JBHAET010000311.1:0-18887 GCA_041855705.1 Neisseriaceae bacterium | reverse complement strand
GATTTCGCCCAGCGCCGTGTGCAGCACAAGCTGTTCGCCCAATGCGCCAATCAAGGCTGCCTGAAGTTTGCTGATGTCTGCCATCGCCCTCTCCTTCACGCCCGCGCAATGGTGGCAGTGCGTTTGATTTTCTGCTGCAGCTGGATCAGGCCGTAGAGCAGCGCCTCTGCGGTGGGCGGGCAGCCGGGCACGTACACGTCCACCGGCACAATGCGGTCGCAACCGCGCACCACCGAATACGAATAATGATAGTAGCCGCCGCCGTTGGCACACGAACCCATCGACAAGACCCAGCGCGGCTCGGCCATCTGCTCGTACACGCGACGCAAGGCCGGTGCCATCTTGTTGCACAGGGTGCCGGCCACAATCATCAAATCCGACTGGCGCGGCGAGGGGCGGAAGATGATGCCGAAGCGGTCCAAATCATAGCGAGCGGCACCGGCCTGCATCATTTCCACCGCACAGCAGGCCAAACCGAAGGTGACCGGCCACAACGAGCCGGTGCGCACATAGTTGAGCACCGTATCGGCCGTGGTGGTGACAAACCCTTTTTCCAAAACGCCTTCTATTCCCATTCTAAAGCGCCTTTTTTCCATTCATAAACAAAACCGACCACCAGGATGACCAGAAACACCAGCATCGACCAGAAGCCGAATGCACCCAATTCCTTGAACACCACCGCCCAGGGCACCATAAAGGCCACCTCCAGATCAAACAGGATGAACAGGATGGCAACCAGGTAATAGCGCACATCAAAACGCATGCGCGCGTTTTCAAACGCCTCAAACCCGCACTCGAACGGGTCCTGCTTGATCGCACCCGGCCGGTTGGGGCCCAACAGCAGACCCAGGCTGATAAACAAAATGCCGGCGGCCAAACCCACCAGCACAAACACCAATATCGGAAAATAATTCGCCAGCATGTTGCGCCTACCCAGTTAAAATATCGGCAAAGTCACCGGCTATTGTAACCTTTCCTTACCTTATTTTAAAGGTTCAGCCACCCTCAAAGGCGGTAAAAACAACGATTTTTCAAGAAAATAAATGAGAATGATTATTGATTGAATGTTTGGGCATGGCCTGATTTTGCAGGGCGAATCAGCGCACCATCCGCAGCCGGCCAATCCGGCCCGAAACTGCCGTCTGATCGAGGTGTTGTCACAATGTCGGATGCGGAACCGCTCAAGGCACCAACCACAGCGTGCGCGCAGACAGTTCCAGACAAGGCCATGCGGGTGAACAGATCCCAAGGGCATCAACTGGCAACAAAAAATACGCCACAGATAGATTTTGCCAAGGTCTCGGCCGATGGGTTGCTGGCAAAGACTGCCGGCCGCCTCCCGCCGGCATCCGATTGGCCATATCCGGCACCGCAATCAGCGCTTTTGCATCTTGCGGTTCAGGTGGTACACCAGCATGCCCAGCAACAGGCCCCAAAACGCACTGCCCAGACCGAACAGGCTCATGCCCGAGGCACTGGCCAGCATGGTGACCAACGACGCTTCGCGGGTGGCCGGCTCTTCCCACGCAGTGATGATGTTGGCCAGCAAGGTGCCGAAAATGGCAATGCCTGCCAACGCCCACAACAATTCCGACGGCAGCGCGGCAAACAGCGACACCACCATGCCGCCCATCGCCGCCATGCCAAAATACAACACGGCCAGCCACAGATTGGCTAGGTAGCGGCGCTTGGGATCGGCATCCACATCGTTGCCCATGGTGATGGCCGCACTGATGGCGGCCAGATTCATCATATAGGCACCGAAAGGCGCCAGCAGCAGTGTGGCGCCCGCGGTGGCATTGATCAGCGGCGTCACCGGCACCTGATAACCATAGGCACGCATCACCGCAATGCCCGGCACATTCTGCGTCACCAAAGTGGCCACAAACAGCGGAACGCCAACGCTGATCATGCTGCCCAGATTCCATTGCGGCGTCACCCATTCCAGTGCCGGCGCCTGCCAGCGCAAGGCATCAATCTGCAGCAGCCCGGCCCCGTAGGCATAGGCAAAACCGACCACCAGCATCAGCAGGATATTGTAACGCGGGAAACGGATGCGGCTGAGCAGATAAGTGGCCAGCATCAACACCACCAGCAGGGTTTGCGACTGCATGGCCACAAACACCTTGCTGCCGAAATTGAACAGAATGCCGGCCAGCATGGCCGCCGCCAGGGTTTTCGGGATCATCGCCACCAGCCGGTCAAAAAAACCGGTGACCGACACCAGCAACATCAGACCGGCGGCCAGCAAAAACGCAGCCACCGCCTCCCCCAGCGGAATGCCGCTCATGCCCACCATCATGGCAGCCCCCGGCGTGCTCCACGCCACCATCACCGGTGCGCGGAAACGCAGCGACAACCACAGGGTGAGCACACCGCAACCGATGCCCAGCGTGGTAAACCACGAACTGATTTGCGCCGGCGTGCTGCCAAATGCCTGGGCTGCCTGAAACGTAATCACCGCGCTGGAGCCGCAAGACACCAAAATGGCGGCAATGGCGGCCGCCAGATGAGCAGAGGAAAAGGCAAGACGGGGGGCAGACATGGGCGGGACAAAACTGGCAGATACGGACAACAGGCCGCATCATATAATCAACCAGCCGGTTTTGCCAGCCACCGCCCACAGCCGGCACCGCATCGCACCAGCCCCCGCACGCTGCCGAATCGGTTTACAATGGCGGCCTTTCCATCACCCTCCAAGCCAACGATGAAAACCTATATGTGCCTGATTTGCGGATTTATCTATGACGAGGCCGCCGGCCGGCCGGAAGACGGCATCCCGCCGGGCACCCGCTGGGAAGATGTGCCGCCCAACTGGACCTGCCCGGATTGCGATGCCCGCAAAGACGATTTTGAAATGGTGGAACTGTAAGCGCCGCACCCGTCGGATGCTGCTGATAAAAAAGCCGGCGAGGCTGCCTGAAACCGGGTGCGCCAACACCATCCCTACCGTGCCGAACTGAACCGCCGTGTTTTCAGGCAGCCTGCAACCTTTGCCCAATATCCAGATGTGGATGCAGTTCAAGGCGTCGCAGCACAGCGAGTGCAGACATATCAGATCGATAGGCAAACGAGCAAGCAGCACACAACGCAGAAATTCGCGCAGATGGGTATTGGGCAAAGGTCTCGGCCTCGCTTCAGCGGCTCAGATAACGCTGCAATAACAGCAAGGCAAATTGCACCGCCTGGCTGCGCACTTGGTCGCGGTCACCGGTAAAATGCTGCATCTTGGCCCAAATCCGCTGTTTGGTGGCCAAGGCAAACCACACGGTACCCACCGGTTTGGCTTCGCTGCCGCCGGTCGGCCCGGCAATGCCGGAGATGGCCAGAGCATAATCGGATTTGGCCGCAATCAGCGCGCCCAACGCCATTTCACGCACCGTTTCCTCACTCACCGCACCATAATGGCGCAACGTGGTCGGATTCACATTCAACAACTGCTGCTTGGCCGCATCGCTGTAGGTGACATAGCCGGTTTCAAACCACTGCGAACTGCCGGGCAGGCGGGTCAATTCCGCCGCCAGCAAGCCGCCGGTGCACGACTCGGCACTGCTGACGGTATGGCCGAGCGCGGCCAGTCGGGCGGTCACATCTTCAAGACTGTTGCGGTTCATGGCAGCTCCGGTAAAAATCAATCAGGGCATTGGTGGAAGCATCGTGCGCCAGCACCGAATCATCGCCCAATTGCGGCAAAATGGTTTGTGCCAGCACCTTGCCGTATTCTACGCCCCATTGGTCGAAAGAGTTAATCCCCCAAATCACGCCCTGCACAAACACCTTGTGCTCATACAAGGCCAGCAGCATGCCCAGATTGAACGGGGTCAGCTTGTCCAGCATCAGGGTATTGGTCGGCTGGTTGCCGGGAAACACTTTCTGCGGTGCCAGCACATCGCGGGTACGGCCATCCAGGCCGTCCAACTCGGCATAGGCCTCAGCCAGCGTTTTGCCGCGCATCAGCGCTTCGGTTTGCGCCAGCGCATTGGCCACCAGCACCTGCTGCTGTTGCCCCACCGCATAATGGCTGTTAACCGGCACGATGAAGTCGCTGGGAATCAGGCGCGAACCTTGGTGCAGCAACTGGAAAAAGGCATGCTGGCTGTTCACGCCCTCCTCGCCCCAAATCACGGCACCGGTATCGAAATCCAGCCGCTCGCCCCAACGGCCGGTCTGCTTGCCGTTGCTTTCCATGTCTAGCTGCTGCAAATGCGCCGGCAAGCGGCGCAAGCCGTGGTCATAGGGAATCACCGCATGGCTGGCAGCCTGGTAAAAGGTGTTGTACCACAAGCCGATCAGACCGAGCAGTACCGGCATATTGTGGCGCAGCGGCGCGCTGAAGAAATGCCGGTCCATGGCATGGCCGCCGGCCAGAAAATCACGGAAATGAGCCGCCCCCACCGCACACATCAGCGGCAGGCCAATCGCCGACCACACCGAATAGCGTCCGCCCACCCAGTCGAACATGGCAAATACCCGCTCGGGCGCAATGCCAAATGCCGCTGCCGCCGCCACATTGCTCGACACCGCCACAAAATGGCGTGCGATGTCTTCCCGCGTCAATCCCTGCTGCAAAAACCACTGCTGCGCCGCCTGGGCGTTGAGCAGGGTTTCCGGCGTCCCGAACGATTTGCTGGCCACGATAAACAGGGTGCGGCCGGCATCCAGCGGCGCCAGTACCTGGGCCAGATTGGCGCCATCGACATTGGCCACAAAATGCAAACGCAGCCGCTGGCGGTAGGGAGCCAGTGCCCGCACAGCCATCTGCGGTCCCAAATCGGACCCGCCGATGCCGATGTTGACCACATCGGTAATGGTCTTGCCGCCGGCACCGGTGTGCGCGCCGCTGTTGAGCGCGTCGGCAAAATCCAGCGCCCGTTGCAATTCGCGGTGAATGTCGGGCACCACATTGTGCCCGTCCACAAAGACCGCAGCATCGGGCGGCAAACGCAAGGCCGTGTGCAGTACGGCACGGTTTTCGCTGATGTTGATTTTGTCGCCGCGCCGCATTTTGTCCATCCACGCCGGCAGCTCGGCGGTTTCGGCCAGTTGCACCAACAATTGCAAGGTGTCTTCGGTGATCCGGTTTTTGCTGTAATCCAGCAACAGCCCGCCCAAACGCAGGTGCATGCGCGCAAACCGTTGCGGATCCTGTGCAAACAGATCGCGCATGTGCAAAAAGCGGGTGCTGCGCTGATGCTGGTGCAACTGTGCCCACACCGCACTGTGGTTGATGGGATAAAGCGACATGGTGATGCTCCCGGTCTTCAGGCAGCCTTATGCCGGCAGGCGCAAAAAGTGGCTGCGGTAGTGGCGCAACTCCTCAATGCTCTCTTCAATATCGTCCAGTGCCTGATGGGCCCCTTTTTTCACCACCCCTTTGGCCACCGCGGGATGCCAGCGGCGCGCCAGCTCCTTCAGGGTGGACACATCCAGATTGCGGTAATGAAAATAAGCTTCCAGTTGTGGCATGTAGCGCGCCATGAACCGGCGGTCCTGGTGCACACTGTTGCCGCACATCGGACTGGTTTTTTCCGGCACCCAGGCCCGCACAAATGCCAGCAACTGCGCTTCGGCTTCGGCCTCGGTCAAAGTGGAGGTCTTCACCTTGGCAGTCAGCCCGGTTCGGCCGTGGGTGGCGGTATTCCAGGCATCCATGTGATCGATAATGCTGTCCGGCTGGTGGATGACCAGGACTTCCGATTGTGCCAGCCGGTTAAGCTCGGCATCGGTGACGATCATCGCCACTTCGATGATGCGGTCGTGATCGGGATTAAGGCCGGTCATTTCCATGTCCAGCCAAATCAGATGATTGGGATTTTGCATTGCGGCCTGCCTGAGCGGAAAAACGGCATTGTAACCGTTTTGGCCGGCGGCACAAAACCGCCGCGGCCTGCCACAGATGACCCGGCAACACCGGGCATCGTGCCGTTCAGGGCAGGTACCTGCAAGCTGAGACCTTTGCAAACGCGCCAGATATGGATACCGCTCAAGGCGTAGCAGCACAGCGAGCGAGCAGCGTACAACAAAGCAATGCGCCACATCTGTGCGTTTTGCAAAGGTCTCAAGTTGCAAATGATTTTATTCTGGCCATAAAAAACGCCCGCATTCGCGGGCGTGATCTGCAACATGATGCGATTAGCGCACCCCGTAGCCATCCACCGTGATTTCCACCCGGCGATTGGGCTGCAAACACGCAATCAGCGCCTGACGGCTACCCTGCTCGGCACATTGTCTGACCGGCTGCGATTCACCGGCACCCACTGCCCGGATTTTGTCGGCGGCAACACCGCGACCGATCAGGTATTGGCGCACGGTTTCGGCGCGCTGTTGCGACAGGGCCTGATTGTAGGCATCGCCGCCCAAACGGTCGGTATGGCCGGTCACGGTAATGCCATTGAATTGCCGCAAGCCTTTCAGCTGATCGGCCAACTCATCCAGCTGGCGTTTGCCCTCGCCGTTCAAATCCTGCAAATCACTGCGGTTAAACGCAAACAAGGCGTCGGCACTCAGGGTGTAGCGGTTGGGTGCGGCCGGAGCCACTTCCGGCGGGCAGGTGCCATTTGCCGGATCCACCGCATGCCAATAGAAGCTGCGTGCATACATGTCACGGTCAAACAATACCTTGAATTGGCAAGTGCTGACCCCGTCCGTACCCTGGCCAGGAGTATGAAAATGGAACAGGTAATTCCATTCCACCGGCCGCCACAACTCGGCATAGTGCGGACGGCCCAGCAGGTAGTAAAGCTCATCCTTGGTCACCCCCGGTTTGACCTGCGCCAGGCTTTCCGGATTGGGGAAGGTGCCGCGCTTTTTGTCAAACGAAACACTGTCCCACTTCGGCCATACCGGCTCATCGGTGGTGCCGTCGGGTTTGACAAAAGTGGTGGCGGCGCAACCGGTGAGTACGGCGGCGGCCAGCGCCAGAGCGGCGGTTTTACGAATCATATTGGTGTTTTTCATCTTGAATCCCTTGTTTGAAAGGGCTGCCTGAACCCTTGAACACCGGTTCAGGCAGCCTGGCCATTACCACTGATAACCGGCACCGATGGAAGCACCGAAATTACCGCGCGAATTGCCGCTGCCGGTGGCCTTGATGATCCAGTTGCCATTGTCGGAAATGGTGGAGAAGCCGATGGCATAACCGGTTGCCCCACGATAGGCACCGCCACCAATCGCCACCATGTTTTTGCCCGGCAAATAAGCCTGCGGCAAACCGGCAGTGGCAATCGCCTGGGCGACACCGGCACTGGCATCACGGTCCACATCATTGACCCGGCGCTCCAGCTGATCCACCCGTTTGGGCAAGCCGCTGTAGCTGACATTCACATTGTTGATGGCCTGATTCAACTGGTTCAGATTGACCGCATCGGTACCGTTGGTGCCCGCAGCCACATTGCTGATCTGCTGGCCGCCGGCATCAATGCCAGACTGGGTCATGCTCGGGCCACCGGTAATGCTCACACCCTGGTTATTGACCGTGGTATTGCCCACCTTCACACTGCCGTCGCTGCCCAAATCGATGTCTTTGGCCAGTTTGACGGTCAGGGTATCGCTGCCATTGGACACCACACCGATGTTGTTGTCGGTCAGCTTACCGGTGGCACCGCCCACCACATTCACCGTACTGCCCAACTGGCGGTTGAAGTTGTTGCCACTGTCACCGCCAAAATTAAGGCCCTTGGCGATATTGGCCGCATTGTTGGCCACATTCTGATTGGTGGCGTACAACTGGCTGCCATTGACCGCATCGGTGCTGTTGGCACTCACGTCACCCGCTGCCAAACCACTGATTTTGTTGCTGTTACCATCAATCTTCACGCCGCCCACATTGACCGTATCAAAGGTCACATCCTTGGCCGTGGCCACCGTATAGTTGGTGCTGCCATCGGCATTTTTGCCAGCGGTCACGGTGATGTTGTCACCCGCGGTGACGGTGGTTTTGGCCTGTACCGCAGTATTGTTGATGGCTTGAATCGCATCATGCACCGTATTGGCACCGGTACCGCCAATATTGGTCATGCTCACCGTACCGTCCGCATTGACCGTGGCATTGCCACCCAATACCTTGCTGATGCTGTTGGACACACCATGCAGCTGGCTGCCATTGACCGCATCCTTGCTGGTGCTGCTCACCGTGCCATTGGCGACATTGGTCAGCTTGGTCGGCGTTGTGGTGCTGCCGGCCGCATTTTGCATGGAGGCAATCACATCACCGGCCGCCACTTGGGTGCCCGCACCATTGGGCTGGGTATAGAAATTACCATCGGTATGTTTATAAAGCTTGTTACCCGACGCATCGGTATACACCACCGGTAATTGCGCATCCTGAACCACGCTTTGAGAATTGAGCGCATAGGTAAAGGTGCTGCCGCTTTGAGTAACCGTCAAACCGTCACCCGCAGCCAGCGTGAGCTTGTCGCCCGGTTTAACCAGCTGTTGGCTGGTGCCGCTGGCATTGCCGCCCGAAGTGGCAATAAAGCCGGAGTTATTGATGGCACTGGCCACATCCGCTGCAGTGGCATAGCTGTTACCCGTCGTGGTGCCCGCTGTGACTTTACCGTCGGTGCCGGCAGTCAAAGTTGTGGTATTCACATTGAAGGTCACTTGACTGGCCGTACCGCCACCGGTCACGCTGGCAGTGGTACCCGTGCCATTGACAAAATTCACCGTGTCATACGGCTTCACAAAGTCAACTGCCGCACCATTACCTTGCAGGTTCCAACCGGCGTTCAAAACATCGCCGATCGTGGCGGCATTGCTTTGCTGTGCTGTTGTCAAAGTCGGCGCAGCCTGTGCCGCGGTAGTCTGATCCGTGGCCGGCAAAGTGCTGGCCAGATTGGTCAGACGGGTCGGATTGGTGGTGCTACCATCCGCATTTTGCATGGAGGTAATCACATCACCGGCCGCCACTTGGGTACCCGCCCCATTGGGCTGGGTATAGAAATTGCCATCGGTATGCTTATAAAGCTTGTCGCCATTGGCATTGGTATACACCACCGGCAATTGTGCCGATTCTGCCAATGCCTGGGCATTGGTGGAAATGGTAATGGTGTTGGCGTTTTGGGCGAGCGTGATGCCGCTGCCGGCATCCAAGGTCAAGCGCTCGCCGTTCTGCACTTTTTCCACGGTAGTGCCGGTTGCCGTACCGTTGCTGGCCGAGGTG
The DNA here is from genome assembly GCA_041855705.1 of Neisseriaceae bacterium. Lineage (GTDB taxonomy): Bacteria > Pseudomonadota > Gammaproteobacteria > Burkholderiales > Neisseriaceae > JALJZY01. The sequence goes on along the minus strand of JBHAET010000311.1, from coordinate 9,727 downwards.
GTCAATTCAAAACCGGCCACTTTCAGCTGCGCCACATTGACCGCATCGGTGTCATTGGTACCTGCCGCCACGCTGGTGATTTGGCGGGTAACGGTGGTGCCATTGCCCAATGACACCGCACCACGGGTTGCCGTCCAAGTGGAGTTGGCTATTGTCGTTGCGGCCCCCAGCGGATCGGCTCCGACCGCACCCGCAGCCACATTGGCCATGGCACCTGAACCCAATGCCACACCATGATCCACCCCTGTTGTGGCGCCCGTACCGATGGCAATGGCCTGAGTATGGGCCGCAGTAGTGTTCAGACCAATGGCAATGGCGTTGGTGCTGGTCGTGCCGCCATTGATACCCGCTTTGGCATTCGAACCAATCGCAATATCATTGCCGGTATACGTTTGACTAACCCGGCCAATGGCAACCGAACTGGCACCATTCGCGGTAGCCGATGAACCGACTGCCAAACTGGTTGCAGCGGCTGCCGTTGCATTGCTGCCAATCGCAGTGGCGTAATTGACTTCAGCAGCTGTCGCATTCGAACCAATCGCCGTACCACCCAATCCCAAGGCCTGTGTTTGATAACCAATTGCAACAGACTGATTGCCGGACGCTTTGGCAATACGATTAGCAGCTGTCGCCGTTGAACCAGAGCCCATAACAAAAGAATTATTACCACTGGCTTCGGTATTCAAACCAATCGCAATGGATGAGATGCCACTGGCTTTGGCATTCTGACTGATCGCTACCGTAGCCGTATTGCTTGCCGCAGCTTGGGTACCGATTGCCACCGCTTCAATATTTGTTGCGGCCGCTTCTTTACCTACAGCCACCGCACGGTACGCAGTTGCACTCGCACCCACGCCGGCAGCCAATGCGCCATCAGCGGTAGCACCATCATTATTATAGTTGTTACCTTGCACGCCATTATCATTGACGCTGTAGTAGTGCGTTGCAGAGCTTGCCAGTCGATTGGCAACTTGATACAGCTGGCTGCCATTAATGGCGTCAGTGGAAGTGGCAGAAATTTCACCTGCCGCCACATTCTGGATACGGCGCTCAGTGCCAGAAGCACCCACGCTCACCGCCCCCGCTGCGGTTTGACCGGCAAAGCCGCTGTAAGTGATGCCATTGACCGTTGCATTGCTGACCGTACCGGTGGCACCGCCTGTGGTGGTGGTTCCGGCAGCAATACTATCGTGCAGCGCATTGGCACCTGCGGCCGCAGTGACTGTACTGTCATTGCCCAGATACACGGAATTGGCCACTGTAGTGCCCAGCGTATTGCCCGCAGTATCGGAATTGATGCCACTGCCCAATACATAGGTATTGGCGGTGGTAATGTGGTTGTAATTGCCGACCAGACGGCTGTTTTCGGCAGCGGCCGTCATCAGGTTATTGTTGCCAAACGCACCGGCATTGTTGGCGGCAATGGGCGCCGCTGCCGTGCCATTGTCATTACCAATGGTATAGGTACCCGAACCGGTAATATAGGAGGGATCGCCCAAGGCACCCGAATTGGCGCCGGAGACCACATTGCCGGTACCGATAGAAATGGTATTGACCGCATTGGCTTGGGCACCGTTACCAATGGCAATGGCATTATCTTTGCTTGCCTGGGCACTTGTGCCTATAGAAACGGTATTGCTGGCAGTCAAACGTTGAGCCGTTGAGGTGCCCGATCCGGCCCCCTTACCAAAGGCCACATTGTTTGCACCATTGACAAATTGTCCTGCCTGGTAACCTGATGCTAGGTTATATTCCCCCAGTGTACCTTGGCCTGCTTGCCAACCAACGGCTATTTGGGCTTGGTTATTGGTTGATTGCGAACCGGCTTTGACACCAATCAGCACAGTATTGCTGCCCTGAGAATTCGAAGTGTGCGCTTCACCGGCATTTTCACCAATGGCAATATTGCCTGTACCGGTTGCATTGGCTTTAACACCAATGGTAACCGCATTATCTGCAGTCGCTTCAGACGCATTACCAATCACCACCACGCTTTGCGCGGTGCCACTGCCATCAGTACCCATGACAACAGCGCTGGTTCCGGTTGCAGTAGTGCCTTTGCCTACAGCAATTGCGCCTGCTCCGCCATTGGCGGTTGCGGTATTGCCAATAGCGATGGAATTTTCTGTTGCTGCATTAGCATTCAAACCAATCGCAATAGATTGTGCACCAGCAGCTGTGCTCTTATCGCCACCAGCAAATGACGACACACCAGAAGCCAAATTCCCCACACCGACTGCAGTCGTACGCTCTGCTGTGGCGCGAGCATACCGACCCATTGCGGCAGAATCTTTTGCGGTTGCTTGCGAGCTTTGTCCAAACGCTTGGGCACCATCAGCGATGGCACGACTGTTATTGCCTACAGCGGTAGCGCCCAAATGTGTGGCTTGTATATTATTACCTACTGCCAAAGACTGATCGCCAGAAGCGGTTACAGTGCTACCCACCGCTACCGCATCGGTACCTGTTGCGCTGGTGGTTATCCCTGCCGCCATGGAATTTTGGCCTGTTGCTCCATCATTATTGTAGTTATCGCCGGCAGCGGTTTTGGTTGAATTAACACTGTAATAGTGAGTGGTAGCCGCCTTCAGCTGTGCCACATTCACCGCATCGGTATCTTGAGCACCCGCCGCGACACTGGTGATTTGGCGGGTAACGGTGGTGCCGTTACCGACAGAAACAGCGGCATCGGTTGCCTGCCAAGTCGAGTTGTTGGCTACCGTCGCACCCAAGGGGCTAAAACCCGTAACGCCTTTATCCACCGTCGCCGCACTGCTCTTGCCCAGCGCCACGCCGTTATTAACGGTCACGGAGGTGTCGCTACCCAATGCCACTGCGCCTGTCACTGGTGTTGTATTGGTGTAGGTCAAAGTATTGGTGCGCGTAGAAGTATTGGACGTTGCGTCAGCGCCTGCCACATTGGCAATCGACAGACTGGCAGCACTGGCACCCAGTTTGACATTGTTGCCCAACACAAAACTGTCAGAAGAAGTGCTGCCAATAATATTTTTGTTACCAATGGCATAGCTGTTGCTGCCACCCACAAAGCTGCGGTTTGCATCCAGCATTACTTGCGGTTGTCCGCTGGAAAGCGAAGCATTCCAAACACCGGAATATTGACCAGACACCACACTGCCCGCACCAATTGCCGTACTGCTTTGGGCACCGTCCGCTACCAAGGAGTTGTAGCCAAATGCAATGCCGCCATTGGCACCCGAGTAGGAATAAGAACCGATCGAGAATGAACGTTCATTTTTGGCAGCCGAATTGGCACCCATGGCAATACTTTGGTCACCTTGCGCGCGTGCCCGCGCACCGACAGCAGTGCCCCAAGTGCCTGCATGAGTCAAACCGCCCAATGCAATCGCATTTTCACCCGCATTGGCATAAGCTCTATTACCCAGGGCAATGCCGTCTGTCCCCAACGCTTTTGAACTGGAACCAACCGCCAAGGCTGAACCGCCAGATACGGTATTTGCACGGCCTACTGCCAATGAATTATTGCCTGATACCGTATTCTGATAGCCCACCGCCACCACCGACTCCAACTCCATATTGGTAGAATTGGTATTGATGGTGTTATTGGAACCAAATACATAAGCGCGACCACGATTGACAATATTGCTATTGCCCTGTATTTGCACATCTGTCGGCGCAGCCGCAGTTGGTGTAGAAGTACCCGTCACTGAAGAAACGGCAATTTGGTTGGACATGCCAATAATTGAGCTACGTGTTGCAGTGATGGAGCCCGCAGCCGTGACATCAACAATACCACCGGCGGCATCCAGCCCTTTGCCATCTTTGGGAAGATTACCCGAGCCAATGACGGTTGTATAATCACCGGTCACATTATTGCTTCTACCAATGGTAATTGAATTTAAACCACCCGCAGTTACATTGGCGCCCACAGCCGTCGCATAATTGCCTGTTGCTTTAGCAACAGAACCCAATGCCGTGGTATGGTCTGCGGTTGCTTGGCTTGTATGACCTACTGCGGTTGCACCTGCACTAGATGCTGCAGTACCGACACCTACTGCAGTGGTTTGTCCCGCCGTTGCTTGGGCCCCATCACCCACTGCAGTTGCCGACTGCGCCGTTGCTTGAGACAAAGAGCCAAAAGCCGTGGCATTGTTTGCAGTAGCTTTTGCCATATTGCCGTAAGCGGTTGCATTTTCACCTGTTGCCGTTGAATTGGTGCCAATCGCCAGTGCGCTTTTCCCACTGGCTGCAGCATTGGTGCCTGCCGCCAAAGAATCATCCCCAACCGCTGTTGCCGTACTACTCGCACCCTGAATGACAATTGAATTTGTTCCCGTACCCGCACTGATACTGGCCGCCATCGCCTGCCCGCTCATCAACAGAACAGCCGAAGCGACCAAGGTATAGGCAAAACGGGTACCGGCGGCACCACCCACCACACCGGAGCGGCTGGAGGCGGATTTGCCGTGAGCACTGGCAATTTCGGCCACGGCAGTCCAGGTTTGGGTGCTTTGGTTATAGACAGTACGGTAGATTTTATTCATGGTTCTTACCTCAGTTTCAGTGTGGTTTTATTGCCGGGGCCTGCGGCCATTCAGGCACAATGCGCTTGGCGGGCACCAAACAGGCCAAACCATCGACCTTGCCCTGCGCCTTAAAGGCAGAACAATGCCGATGGCCATCACAAACACGGCACAAAAGCAATTTTCATGCCAAATTTATCAGCACAAACAGTTATTTAGATGTCATTTTCATCCCATTGCCCGGCGCCGTAACGCAAAGAGCAGGCCAGGGTGAAATCATGGATGTGCAGAAATTCAAATGGTTCCAAACTCTACACCCGACACGCAGCCGATGCAAATAAATTGCCGTTTTCCATCCATCCCCGGCCGCCATCGGGTGCTTCTTTACAACGTTTTGCCCGACAAAACGCTTTAGAATAAAAAACCTAACACTTGCAAAGCAGCGTAAAACGGCAGCGTTGGCCCGGGTAGGCACTGGCACCGACGATTGCACCCGGATGGGAAAATCGGCGTGTTCACTATACAATGCGCTTTTTGCACCAAAAAGGGCACGCCATGCTGTCGGTTGCGGGGGTTTATGCGCTGTTTTTGCTGTTTTGGACGCTGACCACCCTGGGACAGCTGTATTTGTCGTGGCGGCAAAGCCGGGCCATACTGGCCCATCGTCACCAGGTGCCGGCCGTGTTTGCCGAAAGCGTCCGCTTGGACGAACACCGGCAGGCTGCCGATTACGCGCTGGCCAAACAGCGGCTGGCGCGGTATGAAATCGTGTTTCAGGCAGCCTGGTTGTTGTGGCTGACACTGGGTGGCGGCCTCAATCTGCTCGATGCCCTCAGTCGCCAATGGATTGCCGCGCCGCTGTGGCAAGGGGTGTTGCTGCTGGGGCTGTTTGCCGCACTCAGCTGGGTGGTTCACTGGCCATGGGCCTGGTACCGCACCTTCCGGCTGGAAGCGCGTTTCGGCTTTAACCGCACCACCTTGGCCACCTGGTGCACCGACCAAGGCAAAGCCGCCTTGCTGGCGCTCGTGATCGGCACCCCGCTGCTCAGTCTGGTGATTTACCTGATGGGGGCCATGGGCCGGTTCTGGTGGCTGTATGTGTGGTTGGTCTGGGTGGGGTTTTCCCTGTCGATGCTGTGGGCATTTCCCCGCTGGATTGCGCCGCTCTTCAACCGTTTCACCCCGCTGGCCGATGCCGCATTGTGCACCCGGATTGAAGCCTTGTTGCAACGTACCGGTTTTCACAGTGACGGGGTGTGGGTGATGGACGGCTCACGCCGCAGCGGTCACGGCAACGCCTATTTTACCGGCCTGGGCCGGCACAAGCGGATTGTGTTTTTCGATACCCTGTTACAAAGCCTGAAGCCGGCAGAAGTCGAAGCCGTGCTGGCTCACGAGCTGGGCCATTTTGCCCACCACCACATCGTACGACAAATGGCCGTGCATTTTGCACTGGGTCTGCTGGTGCTGCTGGGACTGGGTTGGCTGATGCCGCAAGCAGCGTTTTATGCCGGCTTGGGCATCCAGCATCCCAGCCATGCGATGGCGCTGTTGCTGTTTTTGTTGCTGCTGCCGGTGTTTGGATTTCCGTTGGCGCCATTGGCAGGATGGATGTCGCGGCGCAACGAGTTTGCCGCCGACCGTTTTGCCGCACAGCATGCCGATGCCAAGGCCCTGATCGCGGCCTTGGTCCAGCTCTACCGCAGCAATGCCGCCAGTCTGGTCAGCGATGCGTGGTACGCCCGTTTTTACGACACCCATCCCGGTGCCCGCGAGCGGATTGCCGCCCTGCAAGGTCTGGCCGCCCGCCATCGGCCCGCATCATAGGGCCGGCCGACGGGTTGTTGGGGTGTGTGTTTGCCGGTTTGCAGGCTGCCTGAAAGCCCGCTGGGCGATGGCCCCATCGTCCGCCGCCGGTCAAGCGCATGCATGGTTTTGTCATCACCCGTTTTTTCATTTCATTTTTAGGAGCTGCATGAAAGCACATGTTTCCCTGCCTTGGTGGTGCGTGGTTTCCCCCTTACTGGCACTGGCTTTTTACTTTACCGGCCTGACACCGACCGGCGGCTGGGCCAGTGCGGCAGGAGCCGCCTTGCTGATGGCTTCGGTATTCTCCGCCGTCCATCATGCCGAGGTGGTGGCACACAAAGTCGGCGAACCCTTCGGCACCATTATTCTGGCGCTGGCCATTACAGTACTGGAGGTGGGACTGATTGTGTCGATGATGGTGGCCGGCGGCGAAGCGGCCAGTGCCCTGGCCCGGGATACGGTGTTTGCAGCCATTATGCTGATTCTCAATGGCATCCTGGGATTCAGCCTGTTGATTGGCGGCATCCGCTACCACGAGCAGTTTTTCGGCCAGAAATCGGCCAGCACCGCCTTGGTGGCACTGGTGGCCATTCTGGTGCTGACCCTGATTCTGCCCAATTTCACCACCAGCAGCAGCGGCCCCAGTTACAATCCGGCCCAATTGGTGTGGGTAGCACTGGCCTCGGTGGTGATTTACGCCACCTTCATCCTGGTGCAAACCGTGCGCCACCGCGATTATTTTCTGGCCGACGACGACGACCCCAGCCACCATGCCGATCCGCCGGGCAATGCGGCGGCACTGGCCAGCCTGGGACTGCTGGTTTTGTGCCTGGGGGTGGTGATTCTGATGGCCAAAGCCCTGTCGCCGGTGATCGAAAGCGCAGTGGCCTCGGTGGGTGCGCCCAATGCGCTGGTGGGGGTGATTATTGCGATGGTGGTGTTGCTGCCCGAGGGCATTGCCGCACTGCGGGCCGCCGGCCGCAACCGCTTCCAGATCAGCCTCAATCTGGCACTGGGTTCGGCACTGGCCAGTATCGGCCTCACCATTCCGGCAGTGGCGATGGTGTGCTTGCTGTTCGACATTCCGCTGGTGCTGGGGCTACCATGGAAATCAATGATTCTGCTGGCACTTTCCACCTTTATCGTGATGCTGTCGCTCAATCAGGGCCGCACCAATGTGCTCTACGGCGTGGTGCTGATTGTGAACATGATCACCTATGTGTTCACCGTTGTGGTGCCATGAGCCAGCACGCGCAAATCATCGCCAGTTATGGCCGCCGCTACACGGTGCGCACGCCGGACGGACACTGCTACGATGCCACCACCCGCAAAAAGCGGGTGGACTACGCCTGCGGCGATCATGTGCACATCGGCATCATCAACCCGCAACAGGCGGTGATTGAAGATTATCTGCCCCGCCACAGCCTGCTCTACCGGCAGGATGCGTTCAAAAGCAAGCTGATTGCCGCCAATGTCACCCAATTGCTGGTGGTGTTGGCACCGCAACCGACACCCAGCGAATTGCTGCTGCAACGCGCCTTACTGGCGGCCGAGGCGGCACACATTAGCGCCGTGATTGTGCTCAACAAGGCCGACTTGCCCGCCAGCACACTGTGGGCAGAGAAGCTGTCGTTTTACACCGGTTTGGGCTATCCGCTGCTGCCGGTGAGTGCGCTGGGTGATGTTTCGGCACTGCGCGAGCGGCTGCGGGGCGAAACCAGTATTTTTCTTGGCCAGTCGGGCATGGGCAAATCCACGCTGACCAATGCCCTCATCGGCAGCCAGACCGCCCGCGTGGGAGACATTTCCACCGCACTGGACACCGGCCGCCACACCACCACCCATGCCCAGCTCTATGATCTGGACACGGACACCCGGCTGATCGATTCCCCCGGCCTGCAGGCTTTCGGCCTGCACCACCTTCAGGCAGCAGACCTGCTGCACTACTTTCCCGACTTGCGCCATCTGGCCGGCCAGTGCCGCTTTCACAATTGCAGCCATCGACAGGAACCCGGCTGTGCCGTCAAACAGGCCGCCGAAGCCGGCCACATCCGTGGCGACCGGCTGGCCTTTTTACAGGCCGTGACCGACGAACTGACCCGCCGGCCATAAGCCGGAGCCAATAACCATTCTTAGATGCGGATGCGGCTCAACGGTTTACGCCGCATCCCCATCGGGGATTGTGCCAAGGTCTCTGTCATTAGGGGTTTCAGGCAGCCTGGAGCCAGTTGACCAAGACCTTGGATTAGGATTTGTCCGGGATCAGGATTTAGTGTCATGCTGCGGCACGCCGGCCACAGCATCCGCCATGGCGGTGCGCTGCGGCAATCTGGCGCAAAAAACACTGCCCCGGCCAACTTCACTGTCGATTTCCAGCACGCCCTGGTGTTCGGCCAACGCATGTTTGGTGATCGCCAAACCCAAACCGGTACCACCGTTGGCACGCGAGCGTCCGGCATCGACCCGGTAAAAACGTTCGGTCAGATGCGGGATGTGTTCGGCCGCAATCCCCGGCCCGGTATCGCAGACACGGAACACCGCTTGCGGCGGCTGACCGCCGCCGGTCAGCGTCAGCCGGATGTGGCCGCCGGCCGGCGTGTAACGCACAGCATTGAACACCAGATTGCTCAGCGCGCTGTACAAATCATTGTCGATGCCGTCCACCCAGATGCCCTCGTCAATCTCGCCATCCATCCGGTGGCGGCCATCCGACAGCGCCTGCCCGTCCGCCAGCAACTGGTGGCACAAAGCACTCAAGTCCAGCGGCCGTTTTTTCAGATTGCCGCCGTGGCTTTCCAGCCGGGAAAGGGTCAGCAGATCGGTGAGCAGACTGAGCATGCGGTCACCCTCCTTGCGCATCAGGCCAATAAATTCCTGCTGTTGCGCCTGCGGCAAATCCGGCATGTCGGCCAGCGTTTCCAGAAAGCCGTTGATCACCGTCAGCGGGGTGCGCAATTCATGGGACACATTGGCCACAAAGGCGGTGCGGGTGGCATTGAGCTGTTCGGTTGCACTGATGTCGCGGGTGACCAGCAATTCGGCCCGGCTCTCAAACGCCAAACGGGTAATGGTGAAGGTGCGCAACCGTTGCTGACGGTCGGGCAAGGCCAGCTTGAGGGTCAGCGGATCACTGCCCAGCGGCTGGCGGAGAAAATGATGAAATTCGGGCGCGCGCAACAGATTGGGCAGAATACCGCCCCAGTCGCGTTCGGGATTGAGATTGAGGTGTTCGGCCGCCAAGCGGTTCATCCACTCGATGCGGCCCTCGTGGGTCAGAATCAGCACGCCATTGGGCATTGCCTCAATCGCACGGTTGAAGCGTTGCAGGGCCACACCCAGCTTCTGTTTGCGCTTTTTGCGGCTTTTGGCCTGTGCCAGCAGGATCTGGAACACTTCGTCCCACACCCCCCAGGACT
>JBHAET010000310.1:0-5783 GCA_041855705.1 Neisseriaceae bacterium | reverse complement strand
GGGTTGATGCGCTTGTACTCGTCTGACTTGTAATCGGCGCGCACGGCCTGGTAATCGGCGCCGGCCCATTCCAGGGCAATCCAGCAGGCCAGGGCGCAGGTGCCGGGGGCGTAGTAGAGCTTCATGTCGGCTTCGCTTTGTCGGAGAAAGGCTTCAGTTTACAGAAGCATCTTGCACCGTGGTGCACGGCGGCGATATTGAATCGACAGTGATATTCAATGCCGCGGTTTTGCCGTGAATTGCCCGCAAACGGAGTCTCTCGGCTGCCAAGCTGGATGAATCTGCCGTATTCAGAATTGGGAAGGTGTCATGCGCCCGATGTTTTTGCCAATGCAGTTGTTCTTGTGCGGTTTGTCGAATACGGCATCAGGTATGGGGTGCACTTTCGGGAGAATAATTTTTTAACTATTACGGTGCTATGCTCCTTGCCGTCTTTACACCTTGCTTGTGGAAGGCAATTCGCTGATCTGTCACGTACTGAGGATTTCCGCATGAAAAAGTCATTTCGCTTGCGCAGCGCCCGACTGAGTATCGCTTTGGCATTGTCGCTGTGTATTGCAGTACCTGGCGTTACATTGGCCATCGAACCGCCGGTGCCGCTGATGGATTTTAGCTCCACCATTCACATCGATATGGCTGTCAGCAACAGCCTTGCTATGCAGCAGCGGAATCTGGCCAACCGCGGGCGCAGTGCAAACACGCAGCGAAGTGCAAACACGCAACGCAGCGGCAAAGCGCAAAGTGGGGGTAATGCCTATCGCTATACCCACAATGCCGCTGTTGCGCGAGAGGTCAGCAACACGATGGTGAGCGCTATCCGGCAGACTTTGCAGCAAAATCAGGCGCTGACCCCGGCCATCGAGCAGCAATTGCAGCAGCTCGGTGCCGCCGACTTGCTGGGTGAAGTGCGTCAGGCCCTGCGTCGGGATGGTTATCAGCCCGACAGCATCGCCACCGCCATGGTTTTTTGGATCGTCGTCAACTATGGCATCGCCGAACAAGCGGATTTGAGCCAATTGCGTGGGCATGCACTGGTGCAGCAATTCGAGTCGGTGCTGGGCAACGATGCAGGCATCGCAAGCCTGAGTGTTGCCGACAAACAACGCATGGCCGATACGCTGTACTGGGCGGGGAGCCTGCAAATCGGCCTGTATGCGCAGGCGGTGAGTCAAGGCGATGCGGCACAAATCCGCCAGCGAGTGGGAGCTGCCCGCGACGCGCTTTCCGCCATCGGCGTGAATGGGCGCATCCGCAACAATGCAAACGCCCTGAGTCTGGGCTGAGCGTCCAGCCTTTCAGGCGAAACCGCGCCGGTACGGATCGGGCACAAATTGCACAGGCGCGGTATCGGCGGTGGCTTTTTGGCGGTATTGTGCGTTCAGCAGCCAATACGGATCGCGCAGCAGGCCGCGGCCAATGGCGATGAGATCAGCGTCACCGCTGGCCAGCACATGCTCGGCCAGCGCTGCATCATCCAGCAGGCCGACGGCAATCACCGGCAGGCCGGTGGCGTGTTTGATGGCACACGCCAGCGGCACTTGATAACCGGCGACCATTGCCGGTGTGTGCGCCGGGTGCAGCACACCGTCGCCGCCACCGCTGACATGGAAAACATCGACACCGGCGGCGGCATAATGCCTGGCGATTTCGCAACCATAGGCCAAGTCGTAGCCGTTTTCGCCGTATTCCTGCGCCGAGATGCGCATCAACAGCGGCATGTCCGCCGGCATCACAGCATGGGCGGCGGCAATCACCTGTTGACCGAACAAAAAACGGTTCTGGCCGTATTCGTCATCGCGGGTGTTGCTTTTCGGTGCATGGAACTGGTGAATCAGATACCCATGCGCGCCGTGCAGTTCGATGGCATCAAAACCCGCTTCCACTGCACGGCGTACGCTGTCTTGAAACGCCTGCACCATCTCACCGACCTGCGCATGCGAAAGTGCGTGCGGGGTGGTGAGATTCTGGCCCGGGAAATCCGGGCTGCCGTAATGGATGGCTGAGGGCGCCACCGCATCGGCGCAATCCTGTGCCTTGCGTCCGGCGTGGGCAATCTGGATGGCAATCTTGCCGCCCTGCGCATGCACGGCATCGACAATGCGCTTGAAGGCATCGCGCTGGGCATCGTTCCACAGGCCAAGGCAACGCGAAGTAATGCGGCCATTGGGCGCGACATTGGTCATCTCCACGATTATCAGCCCCACGCCGCCGACAGCGCGCGAAACGTAGTGCACATGATGCCAGTCGTTTGGCATGCCATCGATGGCCTGATATTGGCACATCGGCGGCATCACCAGACGGTTTTTCAGTTCTAGACTCTTGAGTGCAAAAGGCGTGGTGAGATAACGGATTTTGCTCATCGGGATTGGCTTTGAATGATTTTGACAGTATCGGGGCGCAAGGCATCCAGCATGTCAACTCGGGGCGGCATCGCCGAGTTTCCTTTCGCCGACATCAATCGGGAAGTTCGCATTGCGCAGCATAGGCCAGATGAAACGCGCCATCGGCCCAGATCAGGTTTTTGGGGCAGGCATCGAGAAGTTTCTCGTCATCACGCTCGAATTGGCGCAAAACCAAGCCTTCCGGCTTCCAGTCGGCGTTGGCGTAGCTGGCGAGGATTTGGTCGTTTTGATCCAGCACGGCCAGAAACCAGGTTTCATTCTGTTGGCCTTGCCAGCACACGGTTTCGGCCAAGCGGTGCTGTGCATCCAGCCGGTACAGGCTGATGGCGTTGGTATTGTCCGGCTGCGCCAGTACCGGACACGCCGCCGGGTCAGCGGCTTGATGCAGCAACGCCATCAGCGCTGCATGGCCGGGCTCGCCGTGCGATATGTCATTACTTGGCTCAGGGCTGGACTGGCCGTGGGCACAGGCCGCAAGTCCCAGACCAATAACCGGCAGAATCAAGCGAAAGATGGTGTGCATGTATCACCTCCGGTGGAACAGCCATGCGCCAATGGCGGAAGACGTTGTCAGCATTTGCGTTGTCGTGCATGGCTGGATTGTCAAATCGGCTGGAATGATACTGCCCTCCGCATTGCAATCACGACAAGCGCTGCCGGTTTATTTCGCGCTTTGCCACCACTTTTGCTGCGGCAGATTGTCCACACCGAAAATTTGCCCGATTTTGGGCGTGGCGACTTGGTAAGGCCGGCCTTGTGCCGCCTGGGTGAAGCGTTCGATTGGTTCTTTCCAGTCGTGATAGGCCAGGTCGAACTTGGCCCAATGGATCGGTACCGCCACTTTCGCCCCGACTTCTTCCGCCGCTTGTGCCGACTGCTCCGGGAACATGTGGATCTGCGCCCAGTTTTCGTTATAGGCGCCGTTTTCCATGAAGGCAATGTCGAACGGGCCGTATTGGGCGCCGATGTCCTTGAAATGCTTGCCGTAGCCGCTGTCGCCGTTGAAATACAGCGAAAAATCCGCCGTTTTCACTGCCCAGGCGCCCCACAAGGTGCTGTTGCGGTTGGTTAAATTGCGGCCGCTGAAGTGGCGCGAGGGCAACAAGGTCAATTGCAGGCCGGCTTGATTTGCCTGCTCGTACCAATCCATTTCGGTGATTTTGTCATCGGCCACGCCCCAACGCTGCAAATGTGCCTTGACCCCGAGCGGCACGTAAAAATGCCCGACACGATCCTTGATTTCGCGCATTATCCGGTAATCCAGATGGTCGTAATGGTCGTGGGACAGCAGCACGATATCGATTTTTTCCGGCAAATCCGCCACGCTTGGCGTGTGCACCATCGGGAAGGGTGCACCGCCCAGAAAAATCGGCGAGGCGCGGTTGAATACGGGGTCGGCAACAATGAGTTTGTCGTCCATCTTGAACAGCAAGCCGGAATGCCCCAGCCAAATGAACTGGTTGTTTTGCAGTCTGCTTGCATCGATTTTTTCGCTGGGCAAAGGCTCGGCAGGTTGTTTGCCCGGTGGCGGGTTGGTCACGGAACTGAGCCATTCCAGCAGGCTCGGCCTTTCCGCGCCGTGGCCGTCGCGGACTTCAACGGACGTGGGTTCCAGATTGTCGAATGTTTTGCCGTTGAAATACGGCGAGCTTTGCATTCTTTTCAGACTGTCGGCATCGGGCGTGCCGCCAAACGTGGGGTGCAGGCGGACAAAGGCAAATACAGCCACGGCCAAAGCGGCAGCGACAATGAACAGCCATTTTACGATTGAAAAAAATGCAGACATTGTTTTTCTCGGAAAAAGCGGGGCTTGAGCAGGGGCAATCAATCGTTCGGATTTTTTTCGCCAACTTCAAAGGGTGCTGCCGCATAGTGTCGCTCGGCGTACAGGCCAAGGTTTTGGGCAATGGCGAGCCAGCCGTTGCGCTGGGTGTCGGCATCGTGTTGGGCGTCGGCCTGTTCGACATGGATGCCGCGCAGCGCAATATCGGCGCGCAAAGCCTGCGTGGCTTCCAGATGGAAGCGGCCGACGGTGGTGATACCGGAGACCGCGATGCGGCCCAAATCCGCGTGTGCGTCTTCCAAGCCGACGGCAATCAGCGCCGCATCGGTTTCGACGCGCAGGTTTTCCAGCCGCGTGTCGGCGGCAAGGCTGGTGCCGGGCTGGCCGGCCTTGAATTTCAGCACGCTGCCGTCGTTGCCTTTCAATATGCTGCCCGCGGGCAGGGTAAACGCCTGCAAGCCGGCCAATGTGCCGTTAACGGTAATTTCGCCGCCTTGGGCGAGGACTTGATACAGTTCTTCGGCGGTGCCGACGGTATGGTTCATGGTTGAAACTCCTGAACGGTTGAAAACAGTCAAATCCACTTGCAAAAACCGTTTGCGCGGGAAATGTCGTTGATGATAGGACTGATCATGGCTGCCTTTGGGGTTTTTGTGATTGTAGTCAATAAAAACGCATCAAACAGGAGGATGGATGTCCAACGTCTGACCTGTTTCGGAGACTTGGTGCTGAAAAATGTGCGCACAAGCGTCATGAAAAAACAAGGATATTCAAGTAATTTTCTTTTTGCTATAGTTGGCTTTCACTGCATGATGAGAGAAGCAAACCATGACGCATTGGGTATTTCTGGCATTGGCCATTGTCAGTGAGGTTTTTGGCTCCACTATGCTCAAGCTCAGCCATGGCTTCAACAAGCTGTGGCCATCATTGGGTGTGGTAGCAGGTTTTGGGTTGGCGTTTTATTTTCTCTCCTTGGCGCTCAAGACCATGCCACTAGGCACGGCTTATGCTACTTGGGCAGGTATTGGGCTGGTGTTGACAGCACTGGTGAGTGTTCTGTTTTTTGGGCAAAAGGTCGATGCCATGGGAGTTGTGGGGGTTGGCCTGATTTTGGCCGGTGTGGTGGTTTTGAATGTGTTTTCCAAAATGAGTGGGCATTGATTTTGAGGGGCGTGTCACTTAGAAAATGACGCGACCATTTTGAATGGCCTTGATTTATTTTGCTGCCCAAGCGTAAAAGGCGGCGGCGAATTTGTTTAAAAAGCCGGCGGTGCGCTCGTCGGCCACTTTGCCGTTGTCCAAAGCGGCGTTGGCGCGGCTCAGGAACACTTCGGGGGCGATTAACACGTCGGCGCTCAGCGATTGCAGGCTTTGGTGGATTTGCAGGCCGCTGTTGATGCCGCCGTAGCTGCCGGGCGAGGCGGTGATGGCGGCGACTTTTTTGCCCTGCCACACGCTTTGGCCGAACGGGCGCGAGGCGATGTCGATGATGTTTTTCACGGCGGCGGGCATGGCGCGGTTGTGCTCGGGGCTGACAATCAGCACGGCATCGGCGGCTTTGAGCTGCGCGCGTACGCGGTCGTATGACGGCACGCTTT
>JBHAET010000309.1:0-5770 GCA_041855705.1 Neisseriaceae bacterium | reverse complement strand
TGTTCAGACGGCCTGCAATGCGCTTGATTAACCGTGTTTGAGGTTGCTGACTGACGAGTTGGTAACACAGTTGCTACCGCCCACAATAGGCAACCAAACTGCAAACGCGATCAATTTCTACACACCTGATGCGACGCTTGCTGACAACGCACCCCCAAATGCGGGGCACAACAAACTCCACCCGATACGGATACTAGTTGTCTGGGAAAGCCAGCGTAGCCTGCATGTAGCCAGCGTAGCCCGCATGTGTAGGGTGTGCGCCCTTGGCGCGCACGCGTTGTTTGAGTTTCCATCTACCGCGTGCGTGGCTTACGCCACACACCCTACCGCTCACAATACGAACCAAACCGCAAACCCGACAAGGCCGTCTGAAATGCTTAGATTCCGTCATTCCCGCGTAAGCGGGAATGACGATGGTTGAATATTTCAGACGGCCTAAACGAATTTTGCAAAGGTCTCGGCCTTTTTTCACCCAGCCAACTTTAACCGGTATTGCGCAAGCCTTGTGTCACGCCGTTGAGGGTGAGGTGCGCCATTTGCAGCAGGTGGGCGTTGCCGCGTGTTTGCACGGACGTTTGGGCAGGTTTATATCGGTATAGCGGTTTACAGCCCGCCCGAACCGGTTTACCCTGCCGTTTTATTTCAGAATGTGTACAGGTGATTATGATGGCCAAACCGGTTTTATGTTTCCAGCTTCGCGTGCATCTGGCGGGTTCCGAGCCTGAGATATGGCGGCGGTTGTTGGTGCCTGCCGAGGCAACGCTTTATGATTTGCACTGGATTTTGCAAGCCGCTTTCGGTTGGGGGGCTTGCCATTTGTATCAATTCGGTATGGAAAACGGCGGTGCTGCCGGGTGGGTTTATCCGGATTTTGAAGGCTTTGATTTTGACAACCCTGAAGATGGCGAGCGCCGGGCTATGGAAACGGCACCTAAGTTGCGTGATGTTTTGCCGGTGGGCGAACGCATGATCTATACCTACGATATGGGCGATGATTGGGAGCATGTGATTCTGTGCGAAGCATTGATGATCAAGCCGCCGCGCCTGCGCCTGCCTGCGTGTACCGACGGGGCGATGAACCATGCGATGGAGGATGTGGGCGGCATTTGGGGCTACCAAGAGATTGTGGATGTGATTGCCAACCAGCACCAGCCGGATTACCAACAGGCCGTGGCCGATTTGCAGGAATCTTTCGGCAAGCGGATTTTAAAATACGATGCTGCGGCTTTTGATCCGAAGAAAATCAAATTTCCCCGCGCGTAGGCGGCGCAATATCTTTTGCCATCAAAACAACCGACCGCTCATCGTCATCGATTGGTGCGTATTCGCTCAATTCGCTGATTTTAGAATATAAATCTTTTTTTATTTCTGCATTTAGCTTATCAAAAACATCATGCAAAAACCAATATTTCCAAATCCAATCGTTTGCCGATAAATAGCCTATAAATGTCTCGGTCAGAAGGGTTTGCCTTGCCAATAAAACTTCCACTGCAGCCTGATAACACGGATGGTTGGCATCTTCCACAAAACTTACCAATTCATGGGCAATATCCAAAAATTGCTCATCGGATAATTCGTTGACTTTAGCAAATGCCTCAATGTCAAATTTATTTTTGGGTAAAAATTCTTGGATATTCATCGTTTATTGATATTAGACGTGTTATCGACAGGCTTGTGAACCCATCTTGCAAACCCAGAACCGTGCCCCCCAGATATGGATGCAAGTCAAGGTGTAGACCGCACTGCGAGTGCAGACATAGGCCAAGGCCCAGAGAGCAGCACCTTAAAGAATATGAGACCTTTGCAAAACCCCCATCTGCGGCGCATTTGAAGCGTTGTGCGCTGCTCGCTCGCTTGCCTATCTATTTGATATGTCTGCGCTCGCTGCGCTGCTACACCTTGAACTGCATCCACATCTGAGGGTTTTGCAAAGGTCTCAATATAAACTGACCATGCTTTATAAAGATGCTTCCCCTGCGATGTTTGGCATCATCGCCGTTCACAACAAACAAGCCGCTTGCAGGGCAAGCGGCTTGGCGTCATACATCTTCAAGTGGTTCTCTCTCTTATTTCCCGGTCCTTCGCGGACTTGGCTGTTTGTGTAATGAAATGTAATTTAGTTGCCACAAAAAAGCAAGCACAAATGTCAAAATAATGCGAAAAACAGAATTTTGCAGCCCAAACACAAATCCAAACAGCATAAAATAGCCCGAGCCGATCATTACTAACGGCCCATCCGGCCGAAGTCTAGGCCGGTTGTGATTGCGCCAGAGCCACTTGCCGTTGCGCCATCTGCACCGCCTGAATCGCCGTAATGGCAATGGTGTACACAATATCGTCCACCAGTGCGCCACGCGACAAATCGTTAACCGGCTTGTTCAGGCCCTGCAGCATCGGCCCCACGCTCAACACATTGGCGCTGCGCTGTACCGCCTTGTAAGTGGTGTTGCCGGTGTTCAGGTCCGGAAACACAAACACCGTTGCCTGTCCGGCCACTGGGCTGTCGGGGGCTTTTTGCCGGCCGACGCTTGGCACACTGGCCGCATCGTATTGCAACGGGCCGTCAATCAGCAGGTCGGGCCGTTTGGCCTGTGCCAGTGCAGTGGCCGCCTTGACTTTTTCCACCTCGGCCCCGCTGCCGGATGCTCCTGTGGAATAGGAAATCATCGCCACTTTCGGTTCAATGCCAAACGCCCGAGCCGAATCGGCCGACTGGATGGCAATGTCGGCCAATTCTTCAGCGGTCGGTTCCGGATTGACCGCGCAATCGCCATACACCAGCACCTGATCGGGCATCAGCATGAAAAACACGCTGGATACCAAGCTGGCATCCGGTGCGGTTTTGATCAATTGCAAGGCCGGACGGATGGTGTTGGCGGTGGTGTGCACTGCGCCGGACACCAGCCCGTCCACTTCGCCGGTGGCCAGCATCATGGTGCCCAGCACCACGGTGTCTTCCAGTTGCTTTTCGGCCAGTTCGGGCAGCAGGCCTTTGTGTTTACGCAGGGCCACCATGGGTTCGATGTAGCGCTGGCGAATGGTATCGGGATCCACGATTTCCAGGGTCGGCGGAATGTCGATGCCGCGGTTTTTTGCCACTTCGAACACTTCGGCCGGTTTGGCCAGCAGGATGCAGTGGGCAATGCCCTTTTGCTGGCAAATGGCCGCCGCTTCGATGGTGCGCGGTTCGCTGCCTTCAGGCAGCACAATGCGTTTGGCCGCTGCCCGTGCCTGCTCGATCATGCGGAAGCGGAATGCCGGCGGCGACAGGCGCAGGCGTGCCGGTTTGCCCAAATCACGGCACAGGGCGGCCGCATCCAGGTGTTCGGCAATAAAGTCCACCACTCCGCCCATGCGTTCAATGTCGTCGTGCGGCACATGCGGCGATTGCTGCGACAGGCTGTAGGCGGTCTGGTAGGTGTCCATTTCGGTCAGCAGTACCGGAATGCGGTCTTTCAGGGCCGGTGCCACAATGTCCTGCAAGGGTTCGGACGGCAGGGAGTTGCAGGTCAGCACCAAACCGGCAAGTGGTACGCCGGACAGGGTTTTCAGGGCTGCGGCCATCATCACGTCTTCGCGGTCGCCCGGTGCGATGATCAAGGCACCCGGGGTAAAGCGGTGGTGCATGTGGGTGGCGCTTTGGCCGGCCACCACGATTTCGCGCACCCGGTTGTCGCGCAAAAAGGCTTCCCCCCGCAATACCTGCGCCTGCAGATGGCGCGCCACATCCAGCATCCGCCGGGCCGAGCGCTCCGGCGCAAACGGCACCACCCCCAGGCACACCAGACTGCGCGGTTGCAGGGCAGCCGTTAAGGCGGTGACATAGGTGCGGCTGTCGGCATTGGCCGGCAATTTGTTGAGAATGAAACCGGCAATTTCCACATCATTGCTGTGGTACTCCTGCAATGCCAGGCGGATTTGCTCGGCCATCTGCAACGGCGTGGTCTGTTGTGCGTCGGCCACCAGCACCAGTTGCGCATTCAGTGCGGTGGCAATTTGCGCATTCTTGCCGGCCAGATAGCTGCGCTCGCTGTCGGGCACCACCCCTTCGATGATCATCACATCATGCTCGACGGCCGCGGCGGCCTGGTGGCGCTCCACCAGCAGCTCGATCAGGTCATCGTCATTGCCCTCGGCAATCATCCGCTCCACCGTACCCAAAGCCAACGGTGCGGGCGGATGCAACAAAAACAGTTCGGCGGCAAAATGGTTGGCCGCCTCCACGCCTTGTGCATCCAGCGGGGTGTGGGCCACCGGTTTGAAATACGCCGGTTTGCGGCCGCTTTGTTGCAAGGCACGGATCATGCCCAAACAAATGCTGGTCAGGCCGGTTTTGCTGCCGATCGGGGCCAAAAGAAAACGGGACATTGAAACATTTACTCCATGTGGCGCATGAATCGGCCGGCACCCATATGCGCAAAGGCTGCCTGAACGGGTTTTCAGGCAGCCTGAATGAATTTGACAATCACACATCCGCACACCGCTGCCGGGCGGTGTGCGCATGTTTGGCCCAAGCGGCCGCTGGCTTGCCCTTCACGGATGTCCCTGCCGGGCAACATGCAAACGGCATCTACCGTGATAGCCAGCGCGCCATTGTCTGCGTTTCCGCCGGTTCTGTAAAGATGTAAATCATTTGATCGCCAGCGGCTGTGCGCCTGCCGCCACCGCCGCCGTTTGCAACTTTGCTGCAGCGCGGTATGATGTGCCGTTTTCTGCCGCCGGTGAGTGCGCCATGACCCCCGAAGCCATTATCGAAACCGCCCGCCCCTACTCCCACTACCTGAGCCGCCATCTGGACAACGGCAATCTGCAAACCGATGTGCTGTATCCGCTGCTGGCCGCCCCTTTGGCAGACAGCTTTTTTCACGGTTTTGCCGACTGGGCACAATTGCAGGCCGATGAAAACGAAGACGAGCTGGCCCGCCAGCTGCGCCGCCTGCGCCGCTATGTACTGGCACACATCATGGCCCGTGATCTGGCACGGGTCAGCGACCTGGCCGAAGTCACCGCCACCATTACCCGTTTTGCCGATTTTGCGGTCAACACCGCACTGGCGTATGCCCATGCCTACTACCGCGGCCTGTATGGCGATGCCATCGGCCGCCACAGCGGTCAAATACAATATTTGAGTGTGGTGGCCATGGGCAAGGCCGGCGGTTACGAATTGAATGTTTCATCCGACATCGACCTGATCTTCGTTTACCCGGAATCCGGCGACACCAACGGCCGCCGCGAACGCAGCAACCAGGAATACTTCACCAAAATCGGCCAGAAACTGATTGCCCTGCTCAACGATGCCAGCGCCGACGGCCAAGTGTTCCGGGTGGACATGCGGCTGCGGCCGGATGGCGATGCCGGTGCGCTGGTACTGTCGGAAACCGCACTGGAACAATATTTGATCACCCAAGGGCGCGAATGGGAACGCTATGCCTGGTGCAAAGGCCGCATCGTCACCCCCCATCCCAACGGCATCAGCGCCCTGGTACGGCCGTTTGTGTTCCGCAAATACCTCGATTTCAACGCCTACGACGCCATGCGCGGCCTGCACCGGCAAATCCGTCAGGAAGTGGTGCGCAAGGGCATGGCCGACAACATCAAACTGGGTGCCGGCGGCATTCGCGAAGTGGAATTCATCGCCCAGATTTTCCAACTGATCCGCGGCGGCCAATTGCGCAGCCTGCAACTGAAAGGCACCCAGGAAACCCTGCACGAACTGGTTCGGCTCGGCCTGCTGGAAGCGCCGGTGTGCGACAGCCTGCTGGCCGCATAC
>JBHAET010000308.1:0-11602 GCA_041855705.1 Neisseriaceae bacterium | reverse complement strand
GGGTATTGGCCAAGAGGTTGAGGGCGATGATGTAACCCTCGCCCAAGGCGGCCTCAATTGCATCACGCGCTTTGAGCTGGGTTTCGGCATCGCTAAAGCGCACTTTCAGGCTGCCATCGGCAATGAACATGCCGTTGTTTTTGATGCCGGCCGCATCCAGCGCCTGTTGCACGGTTTGTTCGGTTTGCGCATCAATGTTGATGGCCTGACGGTTGGTGGAAATCTGTACCGCCGGAATTTCGCCGAAGAAGTTGGGCACGGTGTAGAGCAGGCCCAAGACCAGAGTGACGAGAATCAGCAGGTATTTCCACAAGGGATAACGGTTCATAACCAACCTTGTTACTGACGGGGGAAGTGTGTGCTTCCGGATGAGAATGAAAAAGACACAGCCGCTACCCGAAGGTTGCGGCCGGAATGCCGGTCAAGTTGGCGACTCAAGTGTCCACTTTGGCGGTAATGGCATTGCGCTCGATTTCAACCACCACATTGGGCGCGATTTCGACACCGAAAAACTGCTCGCCCACTTTGGTGATGCGGCCGGCAATGCCGGAGGAGGTGATGACTTTGTCGCCTTTTTTCAATTCCGACACCATTTGCTGGTGGGCTTTGAATTTTTTCTGTTGCGGTCGCATGATGAGAAAATAAAACACCAGCAAAATCAGCACCAACGGCGCAAACTGCATCAGGGCACTGGGTGCGGCAGCATCGGCGGCATAAGCAAAGTCGATCATGGAAGCGGTCCTTTAATCAGGGTTTTGCAAAATAAAAACGCGCTATTCTAACCCAAATTGGATTATTGCGTCAGAACTTGTGTATCGTGGGGGCGGATAGGCCGTTTTAACCGCGCACAAAGGCGGTGATCAGCGGCTCGTCGCCCACCTGGCGGCTGCGGTGGCCGTGCACGGCAGGGTCGAACACCGCGCCCGGCGGCAGGGTGTCGGCCGAGTAGAAATGTTCGCCAGCCTTGAATTGGCGCCAACTGCCGTCTTGCAGGCCGATGGCCATTACCCCTTGCAGCACGAACAGCCATTGCGGCTGGCCGGTGCAGTGAAATTCGCTGGCAAAACCGACCGGGCTTTGGCGCAATTGCAAGCCTTCGGCCGGCAGCCACGGCGACAGCCGGGCAGCCGGACTGCCTTCGCTCAGCGGCAGGACTTCTTCACGAAAGCGGGCACGGCCGTCGGGGCCGGTTTCCAGAATCACGCGGGTAAAAGTATCCATGGGACAAACTCCTCAGGTTGGCAACAGTGGTGGTGGCAGGACGCAGGACGAGGCTGCCTGAAAACCGTATTGGCAGCCGGATGCCGGGTCTGTTCGTCAGGCATCTGCCGGACGGCGGTTATCAAGAATATTGAACACCTTGCGTGCTGCCGGGTGTTGGCTGTCTTCCTCCGGCGGCAGCGGATCGGCAAAGGTTTCGCGGTCAAAGCCGATGTCGCCGCCGTGCGGCAGCTCTTGGCCGCGTACCAAGCCGGCAAAATCAAACAGGGTGCGGTCGGCCAGGTGCGAAGGCACCACGTTTTGCAGGGCGGAAAACAGGGTTTCGATGCGTCCCGGGTGCTGCCGGTCCCATTGTTGCAGCATTTCTTTAATCACCTGGCGTTGCAGATTGGGCTGCGAGCCGCACAGATTGCACGGAATGATCGGAAAGTTGCGCACGGCGGCATAGCGCACCAAGTCTTTTTCCTTCACATAGGCCAAGGGGCGGATCACCATGTGTTCGCCGTTGTCCGACAGCAGCTTGGGCGGCATGGCCTTCAGCTTGCCGCCGTAAAACAGGTTCAGGAACAGGGTTTCAATGATGTCGTCGCGGTGGTGGCCCAGCGCAATCTTGCTGCAACCGTTTTCCTTGGCCACCCGGTAGAGCACGCCGCGGCGCAGCCGGCTGCACAGGCCGCAGGTGGTTTTTCCTTCTTCGATGACCCGTTTGACAATGCTGTAGGTGTCTTCTTCGATGATCTGGAACGGCACCCCCAGCTGGCGCAGGTATTGCGGCAGGACATCGGCGGGAAAGCCGGGCTGTTTTTGATCCAGATTGACCGCCAGCAATTCAAAATCAATCGGTGCCGAATGTTGCAGCCCGAGCAGGATGTCAAGCAGGGCAAAGCTGTCTTTGCCGCCAGAGAGGCAAACCATCACCTTGTCGCCAGGCTCGATCATGGCAAAGTCGTTGATGGCGGCACCCACCAGATGGCGCAGGCGTTTGTGCAGTTTGTTGTGTTCGTATTGCTGTTTGCGGGAAGACATAAAACGGGATGGTCGGCTGAAACGGCCGCCATTGTAACCGATTCCGCTGCCGATGTATTTGCGAGCGGCCGGCTGTTTTCAGGCAGCCTGTGACAGCGGCCGCTTGCCGCTGTGGCCGATTACGGTACAATGGCGCGCTTGACTTTGGGCAGGATGCAATGATTTCACTGGAAACCTGGATCGGTTTGCGCTATTTGCGCGCCAAACAACGCAACGGCTTCATGTCGTTTATCGGCCTGATTTCGATCATCGGCATTGCCATCGGCGTGATTGCGCTGATTACGGTGCTCTCGGTGATGAACGGCTTTCAAAAGGAAATCCGCGGCCAGCTGCTGCGGGTGGCTCCCCATATGGAAATGGGCTATTTCGCGCCCGAGGCCGGTGAAGACTGGCAGCAGCTGGCCGAGTTGGCCCGCCGCCATCCGCGGGTGCTGGGCACCGCGCCCTATGTGGCCGGCCAGGCACTGCTGGCCAACGAAGGCGAGGTCAGCGGGGTGCAGATCAAGGGCATTACCCCCGAAACCTATGGCGCGGTGTCGGAGTTTGGCGATACCCTGCCGCCGGAAGTCTACCAGCGGTTGCGAGAAGGCGAATTTGACCTGATCTTGGGGCAGAATCTGGCCGACATGCTGGGTGTGTCGGTGGGTGACAAGCTGACGGTGATTACCCCCGACGGTAATGTTACGCCGGTGGGCATGGTGCCGCGCATGAAGCAGTTCAATGTGGTGGGGCTGGTATCCAGCGGCATTTTTACCGTGGACAGCACCCTGGCGCTGACCCACATGCGCGATGCGCAAACCCTGTACCGCATTGGTGATGAGGGCGTTACCCTGCAGGTGCGCCTCAGTCAGCCGGATACGGCGCCGGCCGTCAGTGCCCAAATGGTGCCGCCGGATTGGCAAGGCCGGGTGTGGGTGCGTGACTGGACTTTCCAGAACCGTGATTATTTTCAAGCTGTGGCGGTGGAGAAAAAGATGATGTTCATCATCATGTTCTTCATCAGTCTGGTGGCGTCGATCAACCTGATCTCCACCCTGATCATGACCGTGACCGAAAAGCAGTCGGCGATTGCCATTTTGCGCACCCTCGGTTTGTCGCCGCGCGGCATCATGAAAATTTTCATGGTGCAAGGCGTGGTACTGGGCTTGGTCGGTACCTTGCTGGGGGTGGTGCTCGGCCTTTTGCTGGCCTACAACATCGGTGGTCTGGTCAAGGTGATCGAAGGCATGGTCGGCCGGCCGCTGGTGTCCTCGGCAGTGTATTTCATCGACTATGTGCCGTCGCATGTGGTGGCCAGCGATGTGCTAATCATTGCCGGCATTTCGATGCTGCTGTCCTTCCTGGTGACCCTTTATCCGAGCTGGCGGGCAGCCAAAACCCAACCGGCGGAGGCTTTGCGTTATGAATGATTGGGTGTTGCAGTGCCGTGGCGTGGGCAAAAGCTATGTTGACGGCCAGCTGGATGTGACCGTGCTGGCCGGGCTGGACCTCAGAGTGGCTGTTGGCCAGAGCGTGAGCATTGTCGGTGCCTCGGGCAGCGGCAAATCAACCTTGCTGCACATTTTGGGCGGCCTTGATACCCCCAGTTGCGGCACGGTGTCGCTGATGGGGCAGGATTTGGCCGGTTTGAGCCAAAAGGCGTTGGGCGATTTGCGCAACCGTCATCTGGGTTTTGTGTATCAGTTCCACCATTTGCTGCCTGAATTTTCGGCATTGGAAAACGTGATGATGCCGCTGCTGATCGGTAAACGGCCCAAGGCCGAAGCCGAAGCGGCGGCGGCCGACATGCTTGACAAAGTCGGTCTCAAACCGCGCATGTTGCACCGGCCGGGCGAACTTTCCGGCGGCGAGCGTCAGCGCGCCGCCATTGCCCGGGCACTGGTCAACCGGCCTGCCTGCCTGCTGGCCGATGAGCCGACCGGCAATCTGGACCGCCACAATGCGCAAAACGTGTTCGACATGATGCTGGATTTGCAACGCGAGCTGGGCACGAGCCTGGTGGTGGTGACCCACGATGACGAATTGGCCGGCCGTTTCGATCAAACCCTGCTGATGCAGGATGGCGGCCTGAAGCCGTTTGCGGCGGGTTGACGAGACATCAACAATCATGCTGTTTGACCTTTCCCAAAAAAGCCGCCTGTTTGTCGCAGGCGGCTTTTGGCCATGCCGTAGATGGGTATTTTGCAGAGGTCTCAGCCTGTGTTGCGGCGAGTTCTAATCGTTGCTGGCGGCGGTAAACGGATTGGCATATTGCGGCACGCTGCGTTGGTGTTCAATCTCCGCATTCAGACCGTCCAAGGTGTGCTGCATCTGTTGTTGCAACCTGCCGGTGAGGGTGTCGGCATCGGTGGCCGGCGCCTCGGCCAATACGGCACGGATGTCGATGGCTGCGGGCGCGCGGATGTGGGCGCAGCGGCCGCCCACCGGCTGCGGCAAGAGTTTGTGCAGCCGGTTGCGCCAGCTGCCCCAGGCCAGATACTCGCAACGCAGCCGTTGCAGGCATTCGGCCAGTTGTTCCTGTTGCCAGTGTGCCGGATAGTGTGGCAAGGGGTCGCGCAGGATGCGCGCCAGTTCGTTGCGCCGGCGGCGGGTGGCCAAATCCAGCACCTGCCCCTGTTTTTCGGTCTGGCGGATGGCTGCCTGCAATTGGGTGGCCTGCTGTGCCGGCGTGCCGTCAAAACGGCCGAAGCCGGCCAGTGCGTCCAGCAGTTGTTGCAGCAGCTGTTGCTGGCGGGCCAGATAATCGTCGCCGGCCGGGGCCGCCAAACCGAGTTGGCGGCAGCGGTGGTCGAGCACGGCATGGTACAGCCGCGCCAGCCGTTGTGGCAGCGCCAGACCGGCGCCGCTGGCCAGCCGCAGTTGTTGTTCCGCCGCCGCCATGCTGCACTCCAGGGCTTCGCTTTCATCGCGCAGAAAGGTCAGTTTCCAGATGACCGGCTGAATCAAAACCGGCCGGTTGCCGGCAGCGGCGGTGTGCAGCGCCATTTTGGCGGCGCCGGGAAACAGGGGATGGATGTGGTCGGCATGCCAGTGCACGCCGCCTTCCGGATGCAGCAGTACCGGGGTGCCGGTGCTGGCCAGCTGTACCGAATGGGCCACTGCCGCGTCGGTGGCGCCGGGAATCTGGGCAATCAGGTTATTGGCCAGCCAGAAGCGTTGTCCCCAGCGGCCCATGCCGTTGACCACGTCGTGGGTGGCCCAGTTGGCGGTCAGCGGTGCGTAGCGGGCGGCAATTTCCTTGTCAAGCATCCAGTCGCAGAAAAATTCGGGATGGTTGGGGGTAACAAACACCGCCGCCTGGCCGGACAGGCTGTGTTGCAGCCGCTGGTGGTCGGCGGCCGGAATGTGGATTTGGCGGATGTCGCACAGGCCGCGGATACCGGGCAACTCCCGCAGGCCGGGCAGGTCGCGCAGGCCGGGAATGCCGTAGAGATTCAGCCAGCGGTTGACCGGAATCAGGCTTTTGATCAGCCACGGGCGGGGGCGGGGCGGGACGAAGGTATTGAGCAAGCGCGACGTTTCTGAACTCATGATGTCTGAATGACCGTGAAAAACGCCGCAGTGTACCGTGTGGCGGCCGCGGCGACAAATTCAATGAGACCTTTGCAAAATCCCCATCTGCGGCGCATTTGAAGCGTTGTGCGCTGCTCGCTCGCTTGCCTATTTACTGGATATGTCTGCGCTCGCTGCGCTGCTACGCCTTGAACTGCATCCGCATCTGGGGGTTTTGCCAAGGTCTCTCAATGCCCGGCACCCGCCTTGCCGGCCGCACACGGTGTTGCGGACGGGATAGGCAGTTGACAGTTTTCTGCACCTAATTTACATTTCTTTAAATTTTATGACATGGCCGCTGTGGCCGGATGTTTATGCGCATCACCACCCGTTTCAATCCCAAACTGTACGAATTGCTTTCCGGTTACAACCGTACCCGCCTGGCCCAGGATGTCGGGGCCGGGCTCACCGTCAGTGTGGTGGCACTGCCGTTGGCGATGGCGTTTGCGATTGCCTCCGGGCTGGCACCGCAAGCCGGTTTGTTTACCGCCATCATTGCCGGTTTCCTGATTTCGCTGTTCAGCGGTTCGCGGGTACAGATTGGCGGCCCGGCCGGAGCGTTTATCGTCATCGTGTACGGCATTGTCGAGCAATACGGCGTTGGCGGCCTGCTGCTGGCCACCCTGATGTCCGGCATCATGCTGTGGCTGATGGGCACCCTGCGCATGGGGGTGCTGATCAAATTCATTCCGGTGGCGGTGATCATCGGTTTTACCAACGGCATTGCGGTGCTGATTGCCTTGTCGCAGATCAAGGACTTTTTCGGGTTGCGCATCGAGGGCAAGGTGCCGGCCGAGTTTTTTGCCCTGATCCAGACCCTGTGGCAGGCAGCGGGCAGCTGGAACGGGTCGGCGCTGGCGGTGTCGCTGCTGTCGCTGGGCATCATCATTGCCTGGCAGGGCATCATGAAGCGGCGGGTGTTGCTGCCGGAGGCCGCCGGGGTGTTGCCGCGGGTGTCCGGCTCGCTGGCCTTGATTCCCGGCTCGATTGTGGCACTGGTTACGGCCACCGTGCTGGTGTCCGTGCTGGGCCTGGAGGTGGAAACCATCGGCAGCCGGTTTGGCGGCATTCCGCAGGGACTGCCGGCATTCACGGTGCCGGATTACAGCTGGGAAGCGGTCAAGGGCCTGTTTTTGCCGGCGCTGACGCTGGCCTTGCTGGGGGCGATCGAATCGCTGTTGTGCGCACGGGTGGCCGACAGCATGATCCGCGACAAGCACGATTCCAACCAGGAGTTGCTGGCCCAGGGCTTTGCCAATATGGTGGTGCCGTTTTTCGGCGGCATGCCGGCCACCGGTACCATTGCGCGCACGGTGACCAACATCAAGAACGGCGGCAACAGCCCGGTGGCCGGCATGGTGCATGCGCTGTGCCTGCTGGTGGTGGTACTGGTGGCCGCGCCGCTGGCACAATACATCCCGCTGCCGGCCTTGAGCGCGATTTTGATGTTTGTGGCCTGGAACATGGGCGAGTGGCGCGAATTTGCCCGTTTGCGCAGTTTCCGGCTGCCGTACCGGCTGATTTTGCTGTCGGTGTTTGTGCTCACCGTGGTGGTGGATCTGACGGTGGCGGTGGAAGTGGGTATTTTCTTTGCCTGTTTCATTTTCATTTACCGCATTTCCAGCCTGACCACCGCCGAACGGATCAGGCTGCCTGAAACGGCGGCCATCCCCGGTATGGCGGTTTACAAGCTGACCGGGGCAGTGTTTTTCGGTGCGGTCAAGCTGATTGACGAGATACTGGCCGCACTGCCGGAACGGATTTTGCTACTTGATTGCACCAGTGTGATTTACATCGACTCCTCCGGTGCCGAATCGTTGGACGAGTTGCTGGAAGTTTGCCAGGAGCGCGGGGTGATGGTGCTGGTGTACGGTTTGCACCAGCAGCCGGTGGACATGCTGACCCGCAGCGGCTGGTTGCCGCGCTTGGAATCGGCAAACCTGCTGCCGGATCAGGATGCGCTCAATGCGCGGCTCTCTGCCCTGGCGGCATCCGGCCAAGAGGCTGCCTGAAACGGTTGGTGCTGGGCATGAGTCTTATCGTCCAGTGCCAAACCCAGGCCCTAAGACATCCATTTCCGATTTGGACAACCCTGAACCATTAATTATAAGGAACCATCATGACCGCATCCCCGATTGCCATTATTGGTGCCATGCAGCCGGAACTGGAACTGCTGCAATCACGCTTGCAGCAGGCACAGCAAACCCGGCTGGGCAGTGTGCTGCTGCACCGGGGGCGGCTGGGCGGGCGTGATGTGGTGCTGGCCTTGAGCGGCATCGGCAAAGTCAATGCGGCATTGACCACCGCGCTGGTGATTCACAGTTGTGCGCCGGCGGCGGTGGTGAACACCGGCAGTGCCGGTGGCTTGGCATCCGGCATCCGGGTGGGCGATGTGGTGCTGGGACTGGAAGCGGCGCATCACGATGTGGATGTGACCGCATTTGGCTATCTGCCGGGCCAAGTGCCGCAGCTGCCGGCGCGTTTTGCGGCCGATGCCGCCTTGGCAGCCGCTGCCGAACGGGCGGCAGCGGCATTTGCCGGTGCCCGCATTCACCGCGGACTGGTGGTCAGCGGCGATGCGTTTATTCAGGACAGTGGCCGGATTGCCGTCATCCACCAGCATTTTCCCGATGTGCAGGCGGTGGAGATGGAGGCGGCGGCAATCGCGCAAACCTGCCACCAGCTGGCCACGCCGTTTGTGATTGTGCGTGCCATTTCCGATGCGGCGGATGAGGCGGCCAGCCAAAGTTTCGAGCAATTCCTGCAAACCGCCGCCCGTCATTCGGCCGCCATGGTGGAAGCATTGGTGGCGGCGCTCTAGGTCGTGTGGTCAGAAAGCTTGTGAAGCGGTTTATTGGAGCAAAAGCCGCGGATGCCGGGCAAAAAGCGCAGCCAGGATGGACACCTTGCTGCGCTTTTTATGCTGCGACGGGGAATGTGGGCCCACAGGTCTCCCCAATACCGCCGTTGCCTTGATTGCCAACACCGCCTTGGCAAAGGTCACAGGCTGCCTGAACCGGATGTTCAAGCTTTTTTGCAGGCCGCAAACAGATCCAGATCGGGGCGGTATTCGCCGGTTTGCACACCGGTGATGCCCAGTACCGAATGGAACCAATAGTCGTGGGAATAGGCTTGGCCGGCACGCTGTTGCAGGCAGTCGTGCGACACACCACTGGCGACATACCAGCCTTCGGTGGCCCAGAACACCATCGGCACCCGGGTTTGTTCCTTGGGAGCAACCAAATAGGGGGCGGCGTGCAGGTACATGCCGTTTTCGCCCAGCGATTCGCCGTGATCCGATACATACCACACGGCACTGTCCACCTCGGTTTGCTGTGCCAGCAAGCGGATGGTTTCGGCCAGCATGTGGTCGATGTAGCGGATGGTGTTGTTGTAGGTGTTTTGCAGAGCCGTGTTGTTACAGTCCTGAATCTGGTTGGTGTCGC
The DNA here is from genome assembly GCA_041855705.1 of Neisseriaceae bacterium. GTDB lineage: Bacteria > Pseudomonadota > Gammaproteobacteria > Burkholderiales > Neisseriaceae > JALJZY01. The sequence continues at coordinate 2,357 of JBHAET010000308.1, read as the reverse complement.
AGGTGGGAGTGAATACGCGGAATGCCTCCGGATAGCGTTGGTAATAAGCCGGTCCGTGGCTGCCCATGGTGTGCAGCACAATCACCCCGTCTTGCGGCATCTGGCGGATTTCCTCGGCCAGACCGTTGAGCAAAGTCATGTCCAGGCAGCCTTCCTTGCCGCACTGGCTGGCTTCGGCCAGTTCGCGGATGTCGATGTGGCGGATGCGGTCGCAAGTGCCTTTGCAGCCGCCGTCGTTCTCGCGCCAGCTGGTGTAAAGACCGGCCCGTTGCAGCACGTCCATCAGGCCTTCCTGATGTTTGGCCAGGTTGCCGTTGTAGTCGCTGCGATTCATGCGCGAGAACATGCACGGCACCGAAACCGCGGTGGATGTGCCGCAGGAGGCCACATCCGGAAAATTGATCAAACCGGCCACCTGTTTCAATTGCGGCGTGGTGTCGGGTGCGCCCGGATTCAGCCCCCAGTTCTGGGCACGGGTGGTTTCGCCGACCACCAGCACCAGCAGGCGTTTGCGTTCGCCCTGTGCGCTGCGGCGGGCATCCAGGCCGATGGTTTGCAAGGGCCGGTTGGCATCGTAAGTGTTGTAAGCGGTTTTGACGGAAGCGCCGATGATGTTGGTCGGCACAATCATGTGGTTAATGCCCTTGTTGTTGCGGAAAAACGAGGCGTAATTCTGGTAGGCAGTGGCCGCCAGCAGACCGATCACCGCCACCGAGGCAAACACACTGAGCACGCGCCACAATAAGCGCCGGTACCAGGCACCTTCGCTGCGCACGCGAATCAGGCGCAGATAGGCCACTGCCGGCATCACCCCGGCCAGCAGCACCCAAGCGATGAATTTCCACGACAGCCAGGCGCTGGCTTCGGCAGTATTGGTCTGCAGCAGGTTCTGGATCATGTCGGAATTGAAATAGATTTTCTGCACCATCACCGCATAGGCCGCCGCCGCCCCGAGCACCAGCAACAGCGGCACCACCACGCGGTGCAGCCGCGGCCAGAACAAGAGCTGGATCACCACATTCATGGCGGCGATGACAAACAGCGGCAAAGTCAGGATCAGCAGCCAGTCACGGCCGGCATCCGACACACTTTGCTGCCATGCGGCCTGCCAGAAGCCGAGGTTGAAAACGAGGGTGGCATACACACAAAACAACAAAACCGCCCGGTTGGCGGTAAGACGCAACAGCATGACTTCATTTTCCCAAAAACATCATGCTGCCCATTGTGCGCTTGCAGGCTTAAGCCAAACTTAAGCTTGGGCTGTCTGATTTCGGCTCAGGGCCGAACCAGAGGGTGCAGCCGGTAGGCATGGTTGCCGGTGGCCACTTGCAGCAGCAGGTCGATGTTGGGATGCCGGCCCGGATGGGCCTGGGCGTCGGCGACATGTTCGGCAAACCAGACCAGTCCCTGGCGGGCGGCTTCAGCGTCCAGCCGGCCACCGTATTGCACATGCAACGCATGGTACAGCCGGAGCGAACCCAGTTTGCCGGCAATGGCCGGAATGTGGTGGATGAGATTGCCGTGTTCGTCGTGTATTTCCAGGCCGAGCAAATGGTCAATGCCGGGCAGTGTGGCCAGATGATCTTGAAAATTCATGATTTGCTTTCCAAAAAAACAGGGTGGGTGATGGTTTGTTGCGGCAGGCCCATGTCGCACCTGCTTGGTGGGCGGGGCCATGGCTAAGATCCGGTTTTGCCGTCACCATTTTGCTCGGCGGCTTCGTCGCCGCGTTTGGCCGGCGGGAAGATCAGGCTCCAGGGCTGTTGCTTGATTTGCTGGCGCAAGGCTTCAAAGAGGGAACCCCAGTCGCCCAGGCGCGCATCCCGGGCGCGCAAGGCGACAATCAGTGCCAAGGCAAAGCTGACCCACAAATTGACCATGCCGATCATCAGCACAAAGCAGAGATTGAGCAAAAAGGCCGGCAGGTGCATGCCGGTGGTGATTGCCGCATACCCGAGGTTGGCCGAAGAGAACGCCACATGGCGGATGTCCAGCGGCAGGCCGGTCAAATGGCCGATGTAGCCGGTGAGCCCCAGCAGCACACCGAACAGGAAGTTGCCGGCCATGGAACCATAGTGTTCGTGCAGGTAGCGTCCCAGCCGCTGGCGCAGGTTTTCCGGCAGTAGGCGGCGCAACAGCGGGTGGTTGCTGATGCGCTGTTCCAGTTGCAAATAATTGGCGCGGTTGTCAAAAAAGCCGGCGATAATCCCCGAGCAAAACAGCCACACGGCAGCAATGGCGGCATAGTAGAGCGCCAGACCGGCAATCGGCCGGTTGGCCTTGAGCAGGTAGTCGGCGCTGTGCGGATCAACCAGCGGTTGCGGCAGCCAGTGGGCCGCCGCCAGGCTCAGGCCGAT
>JBHAET010000307.1:0-8488 GCA_041855705.1 Neisseriaceae bacterium | reverse complement strand
GCCACCGGCAGCCGCCAACCGACTTGATTGCACCCGTGCACACCTGCCGGCAATCAGCATGGTTTGGTGTCCAATCCCATCCGGTCCGCCGTTTGCCCGCACCCCGGAAACCTGCCGCTTGCCAGCCTTAAGAAGGCTGCCTGAATCACCGGCCATTCCGGCTTAAGGAACCGTATCCGTATGAAGTTGCATTCGTCTCTTATCCGCTATCTGGCCGCCCTGCCGGCACAATGGCGCAAAAAGCACATCCGCTGGTCACTCCTGGCCATCGGCCTGCCGGTATCCAGCGTGATGACCGCCTATGCCGTCACCGATCCCGTCCCCGAACACAACGCCTACCGCGCCGAACGGGTGGTGCAACAGCTGCCGCTGATCACCATTGACAGCCAGCACACCGGCGGCAGCTACTGGCGCGAAGAGGTGGTACAGGCCGGCGACAATTTCAGCCAGCTGCTCAGCCGCTTGGGCATCAGCGACCGCGATGTCCAAAACCTGATCAAAGACCACGACATCAATGCCAAGCTGTTGCAGCTCAAGCCCAATCAAACCCTGAGCGTGCGCACCAACGCCCAAGGCGAGATGACCGACATCCAGTTCTTTAACGACGATGACAACGGCGAGAAAAACCTGGTGGCCTTGCAAAAAGTCGATGACCGCTGGCAGGCCGATGTCGGCTCTGTGGACACCGAAACCCTGGCCACGTTCAAAGCCGTGGTGGTGCAAACCTCGGCCCGCGGGGCACTGGCCCGCGCCGGCGTACCGGTGGAAGTGCGCGAATCGCTCAACGAACTGTTCCGCGAAAAGGTGGACATTGCCAAGTTGCAACAGGGCGACACCATCCGCCTGCTGTACAACAGCCTGTATTTCCGCGGCCAAGAACTGGGCACCGGCGACATTCTGGGTGCCGAAATCAGCCATGGCGGCCAAACCCACCAGGCCTATTTCTTTGAAGACAGCGATGGTCACGGCCAATACTACGATCTGGCCGGACAGCCGCTGAACAAAGGTTTTGAGACCCAACCGGTGGCCAATGCCCGCATGTCCTCACCTTTTGGCACCCGCTTCCATCCGATTCTGCACACCATCAAAATGCACACCGGCATTGATTATGCCGCCCCCAGCGGTACCCCGATCATCGCCCCCTCCGACGGCGTGGTGGAAGAAGTGGCGTACAAAGGCGGCTATGGCAATACCGTGGTTTTGCGCCACAACGGCAGCCTGCAAACCCTGTATGCCCACATGAGCAATTTCGGCCGCTTCGGCCCCGGCAGCCGGGTCAAAGCCGGTGACGTTATCGGTTATGTCGGCTCCACCGGCCGCTCCACCGGGCCGCACCTGCATTACGAAGTGCGCATCAACGGCCAGCCGGTCAATCCGGCCACCGTGGCACTGCCGAGCAAAAAACTCAGCAGCAGCCAGCTGGCCGCTTTCAAACAGGAACAGCAGCGCCTGGACCGGATTCTGGCCACCGTGCGCAACCTGCCGATTACCGTGGCCCAGCTTGACTGACTGGTCAGCCCAAACCCGGTTTGCTATAATCCGCGCCGGTGCCGCCTTACGAGCGGCACCGGTTTGTTTGATTCATCTGCGCCCATCGTCTAGCGGCCGAGGACACTGCCCTTTCACGGCGGCAACCGGGGTTCGAATCCCCGTGGGCGTGCCAACCCATCTGCGGCTGCGAGCCATTCATGTCCGATTTCGTCCTGGTCATCCAACACCCCCGCCTGCAACAGTGTGATTTGCGTTGCCTGTCCGCATTGCTGCCGGCCCAACTCTCATTTCTGTTTGACGGCAGCGTCCTGCGCCTGCCGGTGCCCGCAGGCTTCAGGCTGCCTGAAACCACGGTTCAGGCCCTGGCGGCACAAAACATTGACAGCGCCGTGCTGGCCGACCGCTCCTTTGCCGATTTGGGGCTGATTGTCAGCGACATGGACTCAACCCTGATCACCATCGAGTGCATTGACGAAATCGCCGCCGGTGTCGGCCTCAAAGCCGAAGTCACCGCCATTACCGAGCGCTCGATGCGCGGCGAGATTGATTTCGAACAGTCTTTGCGCCAACGGGTGGCCTTGCTGTGCGGGTTGCCGGAGCGCGAATTGCAGCGGGTGTATGATGAAGTTTTGCAATTGTCGCCCGGTGCCGAATACCTGCTGGCCGAATGCCGTCGCCACGGGGTGCATTTTGCCTTGGTCTCCGGCGGCTTCACTTATTTTACCGACCGTTTGCAACAGCAACTGGGCTTTGATTACGCACATGCCAACACCCTGGTCAGCGAACAGGGCCGGCTCACCGGCGCCTTGAGCGGCCCCCTGATTGATGCGGCCGCCAAAGCCGACTTGCTGCGCCAATACCAAACCCGGTTGCAGCTTGCCCCCGAACAAACCTTGGCCATGGGTGACGGCGCCAATGACATTCCCATGCTGCAAGCTGCCGGCATCGGCGTGGCCTACCATGCCAAACCGAAAACCCAGTCTGCCGCCGATGTCGCCATCTGTTTTGGCGGCCTGGACGCAGTGCGCAAACTGTTCCGCTAGGGGCGGTTGATTATTAGACCGACACATCTGGTAGACAGACAAGCAGTGCACCACGCAGAAATACATCGTAGACAAGGACTGGACAAACGCCTTCAGCCCCCGAAAGCAACTTGGCAGCGATTTTGGCCATTCCCGATACCGGCCCAATAAGACACAAAAGAAAACACCCTGCCGCCGGCAGAGTGTTTCGCTATTTCAAAGCTTCCAACAATCGGGTTTCAAAGTATTGCTTAACAGTCTCCATCAACACATCCGGCGTCGGTGCTTTATCCCGCGACCGCGCCACCAACCTGCTGCGGCCCGATACCGGGTGGGTCCACTTGACCACGGTCAGGCCGCAGGCCGTGCACGCCATGCGGACCGCCTGTTCGGCATGTTTCGGATGTCGCGCCGCCCGCCAGTAGTGCGGATGTGACCGCAAGTACTCACCCACCCGGTCTTTGGTGGCTTCTGCCAGTTCAAGCGTTTCCGCCACCACTTGGAAGTCTACCGGTACAGTGGATAAAGGTTTGATCATGCAGTCGGCCTCCCGTCAAATCAGCATATTACAACCTGAGACCTTTGCAAAACCCCCAGATGCGGATGCAGTTCAAGGCGTAGCAGCACAGTGAGTGCAGACATATCAAGTAGATAGGCAAGCGAGCGAGCAGCGCACAACGCAGAAATGCGCCGCAGATGGGGGGTTTGCAAAAGTCTCAACCTGTGCAACCACCCGTCTGCAGCGCATGGGCAATGCTTACCTGTTCATGCCTGGCGGCATATCATCCACTGCTGATACAACGGTTGCTTTCAGGCAGCATCCACAGATGCCCGGCAAAAAGCACTGCCCGAGGGGTCATCTTGCGCACATTCTGAACATCACCGACGGGGATTTTAACCAATAATACCGCCTGGCGACACGCCCCCAAGGTACGGTTTGATTGTTTGGCCTGGCATGTGAGCTGCAACCTTTGCAAAACGTCACCATACCAAAAACAAAACCCCTTGAATCACAAGGGGTTTTGTTTCATCTTGGCGGAGTAGGAGGGATTCGAACCCTCGATGCAGGTTTTAGCCCACATGCTCCCTTAGCAGGGGAGTGCCTTCAGCCTCTCAGCCACTACTCCAAAAGAGAACGCGACTATACCGAAACCCAGTGTGCCGGTCAAGCGCTTTCTGCACAGAGTGCGGCTTTAATCCACATCCTGGCCCAAAATCATCGAGCCCACCCCTTTGTCGGTAAAAATTTCCAACAACAGGGCGTGCGGCACCCGGCCGTCAATGATGTGGGTAGCTTTCACCCCGTTGACCGCCGCATCCAGAGCGGAACTGATTTTGGGCAGCATGCCGCCACTCAAGGTGCCATCGGCAATCAGTTCATCAATGCGCCGGGGGGTGAGATTGGTCAGCAACTGGCCCTGCTTGTCCATCACACCGGTGATGTTGGTCATCATGATCAGTTTTTCCGCCTGCAACTGCTCGGCCAGCTTGCCGGCCACCAGATCGGCATTGATGTTGAAAGCCTCGCCCTGCCGGCCGACACCAATCGGCGCCACCACCGGGATGTAGCCGCGCTCGACCATGCCGCGGATCAAGGATGTGTCGATGCTCTCCACCTGCCCTACCTGGCCAATGTCCACGCCGTTGCGCTCCGGGGTGTTGATGTAGAGTTTTTTGGCGCGGATGAAGTGGCTGTCGCGGCCGGTAATGCCCACCGCGCGGCCGCCATGCTGGTTGAGCAAGGAGGTGATTTCCTTGTTGACATGGCCGCCGAGCACCATTTCCACAATGTCCATGGTCTCGCTGTCGGTCACCCGCATGCCTTGCACGAACACGCCTTCCTTGCCCACTTTTTGCAGCAAGTCGTTGATTTGCGGACCGCCGCCGTGCACCACCACCGGATGGATGCCCACCAGTTTCAGCAACACCACATCCTTGGCAAACCCTTCCTTGAGCGCCGGATCGGTCATCGCATTGCCACCGTATTTGATCACCACCGTGGCACCGGAAAAGCGGCGGATGTAGGGCAAGGCTTCGGCCAGAATCTTGGCCTTGTCACTGGCTTCGTTCGGATTCATCACAGCCTCGGCTCAATTTTATTTGAACAGGTTTTTCAGCAGGGCGCCGCCAATGCTGCCCAGGTCCACACCGGCCACATCGCCGGCCTGGCCGTTGGGGGTGATTTGATCAATGATTTGCGGCAAATACTGCGCCAGCAAATTGCCCGCTTCGCTGCCACTGACCCCCACCTTGGCCGCAGCCTCGCCCAGCAGCTGGCTGCCCAGTGCCGACTCCAGCTGTGCGCCGCTGACCGCGGCATTGCTGCCACTGCCGATCCACGACTGCAAGACGGCATCCAGGCCGTTTTGCTGCAGGGTTTGCAGCAAACCGTCGATGCCGCCGGATTTTTCAACCAGCTGCATCACCAGCTGCAAGGCCGTGCCCTGTTGGGCATCGCCGCCCAAAGCGGTGGCGGCGGCGCCGATAATGTTGTCGAACAAGCTCATGATGGTTCCTTAATGTCGGATGAGGAAAGATTTCAGCGTACAAAGGCTGCCTGAAAACCGGTTGCGGGTTTTCAGGCAGCCTCGTATGCGGTATGGAAACGTACTATAAGCCGATTTGTGCAGCGCGGCAAGCATCAGCGGCGGTGCGCCGCCGCCGTGTCGGCATTCAGACAGTCCAGCGCGCCGCTGGTAAAAAACGTCTGCAATACCGCCTGCGCCGCCACTTGGTCCAGCACCGCCTTCTGACGCCGGCCATAGACACCGGCTTCGGCCAACAGGCTTTCGGCCAGTACCGAGCTCAAACGCTCGTCCACCCAGTACACCGGCAGGCCGAAACGGCCGTACAGACGGCGGCCAAAACGGCGGCACAAGGCGGTGGTGGCGTGTTCGCTGCCGTCAATATGGGTCGGCAGCCCGACCACCAGCTGCCGCGGCTGCCATTCGGCAATCAATGCGCCAATGCGTTCGAAGCGCCGGTCATTGGCCTCATCGCTGATGGTCAGCAACGGGTGGCTGGTACCCACTTCCGCATCGCCCTCGGCCACACCGATGCGGGCCAGACCAAAATCAAAAGCCAGGGTGGTGCCGTGCGGAGCCGGCCACAACACAGCATCAGGCATGACCGGCGGTTCCACTCAATTGCGCCGGATCAACATTCAGCAGGCGCATGGCCGCCTGATAACGCTCGGCATAGGGCAGGTCAAACAAAATCTGCATGTCGGCCGGGGCGGTGAGCCAGGCATTGTCGGCCAACTCCTGCTCCAGCTGGCCGGCCGACCAGCTGGAATAGCCAATCGTCACCACCGCCTTGGCCACCGCACCTTCCTGGGTCAGGCCGGCAATGATGTCCCGCGACGTGGTCATCGCAATTTCGTCGGTCACCAGCAGGCTGCTGTCCCACGAGCCCACCGGCGTGTGCACCAGGAAACCGCGATCCACCTGCACCGGCCCGCCCATCATCACCCATTCGTTGCGGAAACGTTCCGGCGTGGGGGTTTGCGCCGCGTCAAACAGCAAATCCATGGTCACCGGCGAGGGCTTATTGATCACAATGCCCATCGCACCTTCCTGGTTGTGCTCGCACACATACACCACGCTGCCGCCAAAAAACGGATCGTCCATATTGGGCATGGCGATCAGAAACTGATTGGCCAGCGAAAATGCCGGCGCCGGGTCTGAAGAAGTGTGTTTCATGTTGGAACTCTGAATGGTCTGGCCGCTCGGCAGTGCGAGTGACGTGGTGTGCGCCATATCGGGGCAAGATTGAGTTTATCAAGATGCCCCTTTTCTTTATAATACGCGCTTTTGGCATCAGGGCTGCCTGAAAATCCGCCTGCTGCCGCCTGCACCCGCTTAACCGCGCATTTAACCGCGAAAGAATTGCCGTGTCTTTGACCAAACCCATTGTATTGCTGATTCTGGACGGCTTCGGCCACCGCACCGAAGGCGACGACAACGCCGTGCTGCTGGCACACACTCCGCATCTGGACCGTCTCAAACAAGATTACGCCTACGGCACCATCGATGCTTCCGAGCACATGGTCGGCCTGCCCAGCGGCCAATTCGGCAATTCCGAAGTCGGTCATCTCAACATCGGCGCCGGCAGGGTGGTGCCGCAAGACATTACCCGCATCGACATGGCGGCCGAAGACGGCAGTCTGGCCGCCAACCCGGCACTCACCGCCGCCTGGCAAGCGGCCACCGGCCGCGTGCATTTGCTGGGCCTGTTTTCCGATGGCGGCGTGCACAGCCACATGGCCCATTTTTTTGCCGTACTGGATGCGGCAGTGGCCGCCGGCATGCGCCAGATTGTGGTGCATCCGTTTCTGGACGGCCGCGACACCCCGCCGCAAAGCGCCCGTCCCTATTTGCAACAATTGGAAGATTACTGTGCGGCTCATCCGCAAGTGGTGGTCGGCAGCGTCTGCGGCCGCTTTTACGCCATGGACCGCGACAACCGCTGGGAACGGGTGGCCTGCGCCTACAACGCCCTGTTTGGCGATGCCCCGTTTCAGGCAGCCTCGCCGCTGGCCGCATTGGCGGCGGCCTACGCCCGCGGTGAAAACGACGAATTCGTACAGGCCACCTGCATCCACCCCGACGGCGCGCTGCGCCACGGCGATGCGGTGCTGTTTCTCAATTTCCGCGCCGACCGTGCCCGTGAGCTGACACAGGCCCTGACCTGGCCGGATTTCAACGGTTTCGAGCGCCGCCACCGCGCCGATCTGGGTTATTTTGCCAGCATGACCCGTTACGGCGATGCCTACACCCAACCCGTGCTGTTTGAAACCGAAAGCATCCGCAACGGCTTGGGCGAATACCTGTCGGCTCAGGGGTTGACCCAGTTGCGGATTGCCGAAACCGAAAAATACCCGCACGTGACCTATTTTTTCAGCGGCGGCCGCGAGCAGCCCTACCCCGGCGAAGAACGGATTCTGGTGCCCTCACCCAAGGTGGCCACCTATGATCTGCAACCGGAAATGCACGCCGGGCAAGTGGCTGATGCCATTGTCGACAGCCTGGCGCACCACCGTCACGACGTGATCATCTGCAATTTTGCCAACGGCGACATGGTCGGCCACACCGGTGTGCTGGCCGCCGCCATCCGCGCGGTGGAAACCCTCGACCATTGCGTCGGGCGCATTGTCGAAGCGGCACTGGCTGCCGGTGGCGAAGTTTTGATCAGCGCCGATCACGGCAATTGCGAACGCATGTTTGATGCCGCCAGCGGCCAGGCACACACCCAACACACCACCGACCCGGTACCGTTCCTGTATGTCGGCCGGCCGGCGCGCATCAAAGCCGGCGGCGCCCTCAAAGACATTGCCCCCTCACTGCTGGCCATGCTCGGCCTGCCGGCCCCGGCAGAAATGGGTGGCGAAAGCTTGATCGAATTTTGCGATACCCCATGAAATCCGTGCTGCACCGCCTGCCCGCCCTGTTGCTGCTGGCCGCCACCTTGGCATCAGCGGCACCGGGCGGCAAAGACGCACTCAAAGATGTGCAAAAGGCCATTAACCAAACCCAGGAACAAATCCGCCAAACCCGGCAGCAGCAGCAGCAGGTCGACGGCGCCCTGGCCCAAACCCGCAGCCAGCTGGATGCCGCCGCCGCCGAACTCGCACGCATCGGCCGCCAACGCCAGCAAACCAACCAGCAACTGCTGGCGCTGCAGCAGCAACTCGACCGCCTGCAAACCGACATCGGCGGCGCCCAGGCCCAAGTGGCACGCCTGCTCAACGCCCACTACCGCAACCGCCAGCCCAACGCCGTGATGCTGCTGCTGCAACAGACCGATGCAGCCGACAAAGGCCGTTATCTGCAATACATGCGCTATCTGAACCGCGCCAACGAGAACGTGATTGCCCGCCTGCGCCAACAGCAGCAGCAAGTGGCCGAACAACAGCAGCAAATCAACCGCCAGCAGCAGCAGCTGGCCGGCTTGCAACAGCGCCAGAAAACCCTGCT
>JBHAET010000306.1:0-11131 GCA_041855705.1 Neisseriaceae bacterium | reverse complement strand
CAGCAGGACGGGGCACTGATCCCGGTGCGCGACGCCAATGGCATCCAAATCATGTCGATCGGCTTTCTGGTCGATGCCAATCAGGCGGTGGTGTGGCGCGGACCGATGGTGAGCCAGGCCTTGCAGCAGATGCTGTTCCAGAGCCGCTGGGACCATGTGGATTACCTGATCGTCGATTTGCCGCCCGGCACCGGCGACGTCCAGCTCACCCTGTCGCAGAAAATCCCGGTAACCGGTGCGGTGGTGGTGACCACACCGCAGGACATTGCGCTGCTGGATGCGCGCAAGGCAGTGGACATGTTCGGCAAAGTGCAGATTCCGATTTTCGGCGTGCTGGAAAACATGTCGGTACATGTGTGCAGCCAGTGCGGCCATGCCGAGCCGATTTTCGGCTGCGACGGCGGCAAACGGCTGGCCGAAACACTGGGCCTGCCGCTCTTGGGTCAGCTGCCGCTGAGCCTGCCGGTGCGTCTGGCCATGGATGCCGGCCGGCCGGGTGAACTGTTCGACCAGCAGCCGGCCGTGGCCGCAGCCTACCAGCAGGCTGCCTGGTCGCTGGTGCAGGCCGTGGCCGCCAAGGCGCGCGATTTCAGCAGCCGCTTCCCGCAAATCGTGGTCGAATACACCGCTTGGACGCCCCCGAATCATCATGCAAACCGCACACTGGCATTTGCTGGGACTGCTGGCCGACGGCCGCAGCCACCACATCGGCGCCCTGGCCCAGCAACTGGGGCAAAAGCCGGCACAACTGAACCGCGCCTGGCGGCAAATGCCCGCCCATGTGCGCGGCCTGTTGCGCCAGCACGACGGCTGGTGGCGCCTGGTGCGGCCGCTGGCGGTGCAGCCCGAAAACTGCTGGCAGGCACAGGCCGCCGCCCACGGCTTTACCATTGCGGTTTTGCCCGAATGCGTGTCCAGCAACGATCAGATTTTGGCACTGGCGCGCCAGTCGCCGGCCGCGGCCCACCGCCAATTGTGCGTGACTTATCAGCAAAGCGGTGGTCGCGGCCGGCAGGGGCGCCGCTGGCACAGCCGCAGCGGCGAATGCCTGATGCTGAGCATCGGCTGGTGTTTTGACCGCCCGCAAGCACAACTGGGGGCACTGGCCTTGGTGGTGGCGTTGGCGGTACAGCGCGCCCTCAGCGGCCTGGGTGTCACGCTGGCGATCAAATGGCCCAATGATTTGGTGGTGGGTCACGACAAACTGGGCGGCATTCTGATTGAAACCGTACACCGTGACGGCCGCACCACCGCCGTGATCGGCCTCGGCCTCAATTTCGTGCTGCCCAAAACCGTGCCGCAGGCCGCCTCGCTGCAAACCCAGCTGCCGCACATCACCGTTGGCGAAGTGTTCGATGCCCTGCTGCAACAACTGGCCCAAATGCTGCCTGAATTCGAGCAGCACGGCTTTGCCCCGTTTCAGGCAGCCTATGAAGCCGCGCACCGCGACCAGCAGCAATGGGTGCATCTGTTGCAACAGGATCAGGTGGTAGAGGAAGGACGGGTACTGGGCATTGCCGCCGACGGGGCCTTGCGCCTGCACACCGATGCCGGCGAACAACAGGTGGTCAGCGGCGAAATCAGCCTGCGCCCCGGCCCGGCCGCCGCACCGCCGCCACCGCAGTCATCCGGCAAATACCTGCTGCTGGACGGCGGCAACAGCAAACTGAAATGGGCATGGGTGGAACAGGGGCAGATTCGCCATCAGGGCAAGGCCGCCTATGCCGATCTGCACACTCTGGCCCAGGATTGGCAGCGCCATGGCGACGGTACCCTGCGCATTGTCGGCTCGGCGGTGTGCGGCGCGGCCAAACAGGCCCTGGTGGCCCGGCAACTGCCGCTGCCGGTGGAGTGGCTGGGCTCGATGCCGCAGGCACTGGGCATCCGCAATCACTACCGCAACCCGGCCGAACACGGTGCCGACCGCTGGTTCAATATACTGGGCAGCCGCCGCTACAGCCAACAGGCGTGCGTGGTGGTCAGTTGCGGCACCGCCGTCACCGTCGATGCGCTCACGGTGGACAATCATTATCTGGGGGGCAGCATTTTGCCCGGTTTCCATTTGATGAAAGAAGCGATGGCCGAGCGCACCGCCAACCTCAACCGGCCGCTGGGTCGCGCCTATCCGTTTGCCACCACCACCCCCAACGCCCTGGCCAGCGGCATTACCGACGCGGTATGCGGTGCTCTGCTGCTGATGCACCAACGCTTGCGTGACCGGACGCCCGGCGGTGTGGTGGATGTGGTGGTGACCGGCGGCGGGGCACTCAGGGTGGTGCAAGGCTTGCCGGCACAGTTTGGTTTAGACAACCGGATTGAAATTGTGGATAATTTGGTTATTTATGGTTTATTAAACTGGGTAGAACAGGCATGAAGTGGTTGTTTGCCATTTTGGTGGCATTAAATATTATCGTTTTCGGCAGCATGGTGGCCGGCAAGCTGGTGCGTTTGCCGGCCGCTGCCGCACCAGCCGCTTCCGCACCGATTCCGGCACCGCCACCCGAACCGGCGGTACCGGTGGTCAGTGTCAGCAGCACCCCGGCCAGCGCGGCACCGGCAACACCCCCGCCGGCGGTGAAAACCGAAGCCCAGTTGCGTGCCGAAGCAGCCGCCAAGGCCCGTGCCGAGGCCGCGGCCAAGGCGCGTGCCGAAGCAGCCAAAACCGCGGCGGCACAAAATCCGCCGCCGGCAGCCGGCAACAACACCCCGCCGCCCGGCAATTGCAGCGCCACTGCCGTGCTGCCGGAAGACGATTACCACCGCATCAAAGGCCTGCTCAGCCGCTGGCCGCATGCCGCCAGCCGCTTTGTTGAGCAAAGCAGCCAGAAACCGGCACGGACCGCCAGCCGAACCCGTTACATGGTCAGCGCCAGCGGCGGTGATGAAGTCCGCCAACAGCTGCGCGAGCAGGGTTTTGATGTGGCGGTCAACAACGGTCAAATCAGCCTGGGTGTATTTAACCGCCGCAGCGATGCCGAAGCCTTGCTGGCCCGGGCCAAAATCAGCGGTGTCAACCAGGTGCAGATTGTGACCCTGGGCGGCGAAGCCGACGAGGCCGGCGGCCAAAGCATGAGCGTGGCCAAGATGCGCCTCAATTTCATCCATGTGGACGACCAGGCCGCCCGCGACATCAATCAGGTCATCCAGCGTTACGGCCGCCTGCAGCGCGGCGCGTGCAAACGCTAACTCCATTGGTGCCGTGCGGTGATGGGTCCTGCGGCTCCACTTAAACTGCCACAACAAACCCGCTGTCCATAACAGCGGGTTTGTTGTGGCGACGTAGATCCGGCACCATCACACCACAATGCAGAAATGCGTCCAACGGGCCAACACGGCCAGCCGGTCATCCGTGCCGACAAAAGGCCAAAATCGCCTCTGCCACTGCCTGTGGCCGTTCGCGCTGGGGAAAATGCCCGACACCTTCCAGCAATATCCGCTGGTACGCACTGCTGAAAAAAGCCTCTTTATCTTTGGAGGTATCCGGATGGTTACAGGTATCCGCCGCGCCATGCAAGACCAAAGTGGGCACCGACAGCACGGGAGGTGGTTGCAAGCGCGCTTCGTCTGCTGCATAAACGGGATCGCCTTCGGCATACCCCCAGCGGTGGCGATAGGAATGCAAAACCACATCAGCCCAGTCCGCACCATCAAATGCCGCAGCCGCTTCGGCAAAGTCGCGCTCGGCATACCAGCCGGCCGGCGCCCAGTCATCCCACATCATGCGTGCAAAAGCCACGCCATCGGTCCGAACGGTTTGGGCACCACGCGGCGTGGCCATATACCAGTGATACCAGTAATTGCGCGCCTGCTGCAACGGTAATGCCTGATCCGGTGCATTGGTACCATAACCCACCGACAGCATGACCAAATGAGAGGCTGCCTGCGGCCGCAAACCACAGGCATTGGCAACCGCACGGGCACCCCAATCATGTCCCACCAGAATGGGCCGCTCCAGCTGCAGGGCATCAATAAAATCCAGCACATCCCGTCCCAGGGCCGCCAACTGGCCGCTGCGGGGAGTGGCCGGATCCCGGAACCGGGTGGGCGCAAATCCGCGCAGTGCCGGCGCCAACACCCGATAGCCAGCCTGCGCCAACCGTGGAGCAACGGCTTGCCAACAGGCCGGACTGTCCGGCCAGCCGTGCAGCAAAATCATGCAGTGGCCAGCTTGAGGTTGCCATTCAAGATAGGCAATATCCAGTTTGTCGGTGGCAATGGTTTGGTAAGCATGCATCACAGTTTCCTCATTGGTATGGGTGCCTTATCCGCCACATCATACACTAGGGTCTGTTGACAATTGACCGGCGAAGCGGTTTTTTGAGGCAAAAACCACGGATGCCAGGCAAAAAGCGCAGCAAGGTTGAACACCTTGCGAGCATTTTCAACGCCGCAGACGGGGATTTTTGACCAAAAATACCGCCGTTGCGTTAATTGTCAACAGACCCTAGTGTCCGAGACCTTTACAAAACGCCCAAATGCAGACGAAAGCCAAATCAAAATAAATGTTTTTAATATAATCAAATGAATAAAATTTAATGCAAACTGAGCCACAACCGGCAACGGGCGCATCACCATAAACCACACAGGGAAAATCGGATGCTGGTTTCCATTTTGGCGACCGCAGCGGCGGCAGATGGCGGTTCGCTGGGTTTTGAAGGCCAAACATCGCATGGCGGCGTTAGCTGGTATCAAGTTTGCCGTGCCTTCGCCGTGCGCGAAACGGCGCAATACAATACCGTCACCCGTGACGGCGAGGTATTGGAAGATGCGGAAAAAGAAGCATTGTTTGCCTGCATGCGGCAAATCGGCGCAGCATCCACAGATACCGAATTGCGACAATTTATTGACCAGTTTATTGGCCGGGACCAACCGCACGCAGCGCCAAACTGCACCGCAGTCGGCTGTTTGGCCAAAGCCGCTGACCCATAAGTTGAAACCTTTGAAAAATATCCAGATGTGGATGAAGTTCAAGGCGCAGCAGCACAGCGAGTGCAGACATATCAGACAGATAGGCAAATGAGCGGGCAGTACCCTATAAGGGTATCAACTGACCACGAAGAAATTCGCCGCAAATGGGTATTTGGCAAAGGTCCCAAGCCGTCCGCTCCGGACTGCCTCAGTCCATCAGTTGTGCGGTATGCCGTTGCAAGGCAGCCAGCAAGGCAGGGGTGGTGATCTGGCCGCAACATTCTGCGGCGCTGGTCAGACAATCGCGCCGGTAGCGCTGCGGCGACCCGATGGCCTGTTCAAAACGGTTGGCGGTTTGGTTCAGTACCTCCAGCGGGGCATCGGCCAGCAGCACCGCATGCGACAGTACCGAATACGGCGCTGGCGCATGCGCTTGCCGGTTGCGGCGCCAATACTGGGCGGTGCCGGCGATTTTGCGGCCATTCACCGCCAAGTTGAACCGGCCGTCACAAAACGAACCGGCCACCGGTGCCGGTGCCGCGTCAATGCCCAATTCGGCCAAGGCCGCGGCCAGCAGCCGGCACAGCAGCCGGTAATGGTGCTCGGCCTGACACAAGGGGTCGTCCGTGACCACCGGATACGCCACATGAAGGTTGATGACCCCCGCCGACTGCGGCACCAAGCCGCCGCCAGACAGGCGCACCTGTACCGGCCAGCCCTCGGCAGCAAAGCGGTGGCAGGCCGCCTCAAAGCCGGGGTGACCGCGATAGCTGCGCGGCACCACCAGCCCGGAAGCGGCTTCGTCAATCTGCCATGCCGGCCGGCCTTGGTCGGCCGCTGCCAAAAGCCGCAGGGCCGGGTCCGCCGGCAGGATTGGCTGGCTGCTCATGCACCAAAAAACGCCAGCAACAAGGGATTGACCTGGGCGGCCTGATCCATATGGCACATGTGTCCCGATGCGGCAAAACGGTGGATTTGGCTGCCGGCCGGCGCTGCCGCCGCCTGGGTTGCCGGAATCACCTGATCTGCCTCGCCCCACAGCAGCAGCAAGGGATGGCGGGCCGGGTCCAGCTGGCGTACCGGCAGTGCCTGCTGGCGGCCGTCGGCAAACAGCTGGTCGCGCAAGGTGCCCAATGCTTCGCGCACCCCGTCGAGCCGTTTGTATTTGAGGGTATCGTCCACCATGCTGCGGCTGACCGCGTCCGGATCGGCCAGCAACAGGCCAAGCACCGGTTTCAGGTCGCGCCGCGACTCGGCTTCGATAAAGCCGTTGACATACGCCATATTGATGTCCTCGGCCAAACCGCACGGTGACACCAGCGCCAGGCGGCTGATGCGTTCCGGTGCCAGCAATGCCATTTGTGCCGCAATCGCACCGCCCATCGAATGCCCCAGCACCGCAATTTGACGGTGCCCCAGGGCATCGACACACTGCAGCACAAAGGACGCCAAACCGGCCAGATCGCTGTTTTCAGGCAGCCTTACCGCAGAGCCGCCGTGGGCGGGCAAATCCAGGCTGATCACGGTGTGCTGGCGCGCCAGCTCATCCACATTGAACAGCCAGTTGTTGAGGTCGCCGCCAAAGCCGTGAATCAGCAGCAACGGGCTGCCGCTGCCGCTTTGCTGGTAGCGGATGTCGATGCCGGCCACATTCAGGGTTTGGAACACCGGCCCGGCATCATCCGCTTCGGCATCATCATCCGGCACCTGATAAGCCGCCACATAGGCATCGATTTCGGCCTCCGGCACCGACTCGTCGGCCAGCACCCCCAGCAAGGCTTTCACCGGCAGCACATCACCCGGTTCGGCCAGGCAACGGCGCAACAGGCCGGCGTCCGGGGCTTCCACCGCATTGGCCAGTTTGTCGGTTTCCACATCCAGAATCGGCATGCCCACCTCAATGCGGTCCCCCACCGACACCAGCCATTCGTTGACCTTGCCTTCCTGCATCGACAGCCCCCATTTGGGCATCACTATCGGAATAATCTGGCTCATTGGTTTATCCTTTCATGGTTTTGCGCACGGCATCGGCGATGGCTTGGGCACTGGGGATGTACAGGTCTTCCAGTGACGGGGAGAACGGCACCGGCGTATGCGGCGGCGATACCATGCCGATGCCGGCCTTGAGTGCCGGAAAGATTTCCTGGCACACCTGGGCGGAAATGTCGGTGGCAATATTGCAGCGCGGGCTGGCTTCGTCCACCACCACCAGGCGGCCGGTTTTTTCCACCGATTCGAGTACCGTGTCAATGTCCAGCGGCGACAGGGTGCGCAAATCAATCACCTCGCAATCGATTTTCTCTTTTTCCAGTGCCGCTGCCGCTTCCAGGGCACGGTGCACCATCAGGCCGTAGGTCACAATGCTGGCGTCACGCCCTTCACGCACGATGTTGGCCTCGCCAAACGGGATCGCATAGCTGTGCTCCGGCACCTCGCCTTCCAGGCCGTACAGGTTTTTGTGCTCGCAAAAAATCACCGGATCGTTGTCCCGGATGGCCTGAATCAGCAAACCTTTGGTGTCATACGGGTTGGACGGACACACCACTTTGAGGCCAGGAATGTGGGTAAACACCGGTGTCAGCATCTGGCTGTGCTGGGCGGCGGCGCGAAAACCGGCCCCCACCATGGCGCGGATCACCACCGGGGTTTGGGCCTTGCCGCCAAACATGTAGCGGAATTTGGCCGCCTGATTGAAAATCTGGTCAAAACACACACCCATGAAATCAATGAACATCAATTCGGCTACCGGCCGCATGCCGCAGGCGGCGGCACCAATGGCGGCGCCGATGTAGGCCGATTCCGACAGCGGCGTGTCCAGCAGGCGGTCACCGTGTTTCTGGTACAAGCCTTTGGTCACTCCCAGCACACCGCCCCAGGCGTCCATTTCGCCACCGGCACCCGAGCCGCCGACGATGTCTTCCCCCATCATGATCACGCTCGGATCACGTTGCATTTCCTGGTCGATGGCTTCGTTGATTGCCAATTTCAGGCTCAGTTTTCTGGCCATGATTGTTCTCCTTGAAAAATCGCTGTTCTGTTTTCAGGCAGCCTGGCAGGCCGTCTGTTCAGTATTTGACGTACACATCGGTGAGCAGGTCGGCGGCATCAGGCTCGGCCGCGGCGCGGGCTTCGGCCACCGAGCGTTCGATCAGCTCGGCCACCGCACGGTCCACCGCGTCCAAATCGGCCGCTTGCAGCGCGCCGGCCTCCAGCACCCGCTGGCGGAAGATCTTGAGGCAGTCGTGATTGGCGCGGATGTCGTCCAGTTCGCCCGGGGCACGATAGGTTTGTGCATCGCCTTCAAAATGGCCGTAAAAACGGTTGGTCTTGCATTCCAGCAAGGCCGGCCCGCCACCTTCGCGTGCCCGGCGGATCACTTCGCCGGCGGCTTCATACACCGCAAAAAAGTCATCACCATCCACGGTGATGCCGGGTACGCCAAAACCGACACCGCGATCGGCAAAACTGTTGGCCGCCGTGGCGTACTGGCGGGAAGTGGCTTCGGCATAACCGTTGTTCTCGATCACGAAAATCACCGGCAAATGCCAGATTGCCGCCAGATTGAGGCTTTCGAGCACCGTGCCCTGATTGGCGGCACCATCGCCGCAAAAAGTCACCCCCACATCACCGTTGCCGCGGTATTTGGCCGCCAGCGCGGCACCGCAGATCAGGGGGGCGCCGGCACCGAGAATGCCGTTGGCCCCCATCATGCCTTTGGCAAGATCGGCAATGTGCATCGAGCCACCCTTGCCGTGGCAGACACCGTCTTTTTTGCCGTAAATCTCCTTCATCATGCCGATGACATCCACCCCCTTGGCAATGCAGTGGCCGTGGCCACGGTGGGTGCTGGCGATGCGGTCGCCGTCGTGCAGGTGCTGCAACACCCCCACCCCGACCGCTTCCTCACCGGCATACAGATGCACGAAACCGGGAATGTCGCCGCGGGAAAAATCGATGTGCAGGCGTTCTTCAAATTCGCGGATGGTTTTCATCTTGCGGTACACATCCAGCAAATCGTCCTTGCTCAGTGGCAGTTTGTGACTCATGGGATTGCTCCTTTGCGCTTGAAACAGGGCGGACAGGCCGCCGGAAAAAACCGTTGCCTCGGGGCTTGCTGACCATGAACGCAACGGCGGCATTTTGGGTCAGCAACTCCGTCTGCGGCGTGCAATTGTCAACAGTCCCCGGGAGCCAGCAGCAAATGCCGTTCGGCGGCCTGCTGCAAACAGGCGGGGACATCCAGGGTGTAAAAAGCGTTTTCTTCGATCACGATTTCAATGTGCTCATCGGCACGAAAACTCAGCTCGCGCTCGCCATCCAGTGACAGCAATCCGGCTTGCGGCGGCAAACGGTACACCGCACCGGCCGCCAGCGGCTGCCACGACAGCACCGCCAACTGCGCCATCAGTCCGGGTGCCAGCGCTGCCCGCAACCGGCGCGCCCGGCCGGCGGCGTGCGGCCCGAATGCCGGCTGCAATTCCACCACCACGCCGCCGCTGCACTCTTGCGGCCACGGTTGCAGCATGGCCGCCACCGCCGACAGGCCGACCGCGTCCGGATATGCCCGGGTGGCGATGATGGTGCGCAGGGTGTCGGTGTCGCCAATCGCTTTGGCACCCAATATCTGTTCGTTGAGAATGCCGATGTCCACCAGAGCCAAATCCTGCTGCAGCAAACGGCCATCGGCTGCCAACCGGCGGACGCGCAATACCTTGTTGGGGCGCAAGGCCTCGGCCGGCGCAATCCGGCCTTGGGCAAACAGCCCGGCGGCCAGTGCCGTGACCGTGATTTCGCGCAACGGCGGAAACGCATTGTTGGTGCCGGAAGAAATGCCCACCACCGGGGTGTCGCCGCAGTGCTTGACCACCGCACGATGGGTACCGTCGCCCCCCAGCACCAGCAGGGCACGTACCCCCAGCTGGCACAGCAAACGGGTGGCGGTATAAGTGTCTTCGATGTTGCCGCGCACCGGCATGTCCAGCCAGATCAGACGCGGCAGCGGATCCGGATGGCGCAGGCTGCCGGATTGCAATTGGCGCTCCAGCAGCGGGCGCAACCCTTCGCGCTCCGGCATCAGGTACACCTCGTCAATGCCACAGGCTGCCAGTGTGTGAATCAGGCGCAGCAGCATATTGGCACGCTCGCCCAGGGTCAGGCCGGCGGCGTTGGACAGAATGCGGCGCACATCGCGGGCAGAAACCGGATTGGCCACCACTCCCAGACGTAACGGCGTTGGGTTCTCGACCTTCATGTTGTGCATCCTTAAGGGCGCGCCATCAGCAAGCATTGCGGCGGTATGGTTGGTTCAAATCGGCATCCGGGGCGTTCAAAATGCGCACGATGTTTTATCTTGCTGTGCTGGGGCCTGGCGTCCGCGGCTTTTGCCTCAGGAGCCGCTTTACCAACCTGCTGCCGACACGCCCGCGTATCCGGACGGATGGCAGCTCACCGCCACGGGTACCGTTTTCACAGCATCAGCAGGCACGGTGCCAAACCCGCCGCAAGCAATTTAATTTAATGATTTTAAATTGAATTAAATCAGAAACAGCCGCCGAGACAACGGAGGAAATCCCGGCTGTGACACTGCTGCGTCACAGCAATGTGACAATGGCAACTTGAGGCTGCCCTGCGGGAACAATGGCCCCAGTACCAGTACCGCCACCGGTGCCATCAGGGCTGGGCCCTTGGCCAAGGTCTCCACATGGCTACCACACCGCAGCGGATTTTTGGCACAGCTTTCCGTCGTATCTGGAGACCTTTGCCCCCATCTGCGGCGCATTTGAAGCGTTGTGCGCTGCTCGCCCGTTTGCCTAACTCTAGGTGATGTCTGCACTCGCTGTGCTGCTACGCCTTGAACGGCATCCACATCTGGAGGTTTGGCAAAGGTCTCATCTGGATACAAAAAAGGCTGCCTGAAACCTGTTCAGGCAGCCTTGGATCAGCATCTGCAATGATTGAGAACCCCTCATGCCGTCCGGCTGGTGCGGTTGTGCACTGGCCGGCGGGCATCCGGGCTGAAGTGCTCCGGTTTAGAAGAAACCCAGTTTGTTCGGTGAGTAGCTGACCAGCAGACATTTGGTGTGCTGGTAGTGAGCGAGCATCATTTTGTGGTTTTCACGGCCAATACCGGATTTTTTGTAGCCGCCGAACGCCGCATGTGCCGGATACAAGTGGTAGCAATTGGTCCATACCCGGCCGGCCTGAATGCCACGCCCCATGCGGT
>JBHAET010000305.1:0-3982 GCA_041855705.1 Neisseriaceae bacterium | reverse complement strand
GGCAATCGCTGTGCTGCCGCCAGGTCTGGCCGGCGGCAGCGGCCAGGGCCGCCTGCGGCCAGTCCATGCGCGAGGGCTTGTTGCGCCATTGGCCGCCCCAGTTCACATACAGCACCATCAGCGTGCTGGCCAACAGCAGCCACACCGACAGTCCGCGCTGCAGGCGCGGCTGCCAGCGCGACCAGGCGGCACCGCCCAGACCGGACACCAGCAGCAGGCCGGACAGATTCCACATCGGCATGCCCCACATGTCGCGCAAACCCACGCCAAACAACAGGCTGAGGCCCACCAGCAACACGGCCGGCCCCAGGCCCATCACCAGCAAAAAGCGGCGGCCCTCGACCGCGGTGGTGTGCATCCGTTGCGGCCGCAACCGGCAAGCGAGCACAATCAAGCACAGTGGCAAATGGTTCAGCAGTTGGGCGGCGGCAAAGGCCAGCGAACTGAAGCGGCCGTCACTACCGCCAGCTTCGGCGGCACGGGTTTGGGCATAGGCAAACGGCAGCCAGTCGCTTTGCCACAGCCACCACAGATTGGGGGCAAACACCGCCAGCGCCAGCAGCAGGGCCAGCCACGGCCCGGCCGTGCGCCAGTGATGGCGGACTCCGGGCAACAGCGAATACAGTATCGCCACCACCAACAGCACCGCCACCGTGTATTTCACCAGCATGCCGATGCCGGCCAACAGGCCAAACAGCAGCCAGTCGCCCAGCCGGCCGCTGTGCTGTGCCCGCCATAAGGTGTACACCAGCGCAGCCCACACCGGCAGCTGGGCCAGATTATGGTTGAATTCCAGCGACGGCCAGCTGTAATAAAACACCGCCAGCAACAGCACACTGCCCCAGGCTGCCTGCACCGGCGGCAGCAGTTCGCGCCCCAGCCGGTACACCAGATACAGGGTGGCCATAATGCACAATTGGCTGAGCAGATACGGACCAATGCTGCCAAACAGGCGATAAAAGCCGTGCAGCAGCCATGACGAGGCCGGGGGATGCTTGTAATAGCCCCATTGCCACTCGCGGCCCCAGTACAGGCCTTCCACCACATCCAGCGGATAACTGCCGGACAGCAGCCAGGGCAACAACACCCAGACCAGAAAATAGGCGGCCAGCAGACCGGCAAAGGCGGGGGCAAACAGCGGCTTGGAAACAGAAGTCGTCATCGGCTAAAAAGGCTTTGGCAAATCGTGGCACCGACAGACAGGCGGTCCTGTCGGCAATCATGGTGTTTTCAGGCAGCCTTGAGGCGTGTTATCGGCAGGCTGCCTGAAACGCGAAGCAGCACCCTGTCAATCGCTTTCCGGTAAAGTGGCCGAGCCCATGCGCCGCAAAATAATGTTGGTTTTCTGGCGCAGACTGCGGTCTTTCGGATGATCGGCATAATGCAGCGGCCGCGGCACCCTGGCCGCCAGTTGCGCCGCCTGCTGCGGGGTAAGTTGGGCGGCACTGCGCTTGAAAAAGCGCTGGCTGGCCGCTTCGGCCCCGAACACACCGTAGTCCCATTCGATCACATTCAGATACAGCTCGAAAATGCGGTCCTTGTCGGTGGTGGCCTCCAGCATGGCGGTGATTGCGGCTTCCTCCACCTTGCGCACATAACTGCGGCTGTCGTTGAGAAACAGGTTTTTCGCCAGCTGCTGGCTGATGGTGGAACCGCCGGCACGTACTTGGCCGGCACGCCGGTTTTGCTGCATCGCACGGCGGATGCCGCTCCAGTCAAATCCATCGTGCGCGGCAAACTGGGCATCTTCCGAAGCAATCAGCGCCTTTTTCAGATGGGTGGCAATTGCCGCATACGGCACCCAGCGGTAATCCAAGGCCACATCCGGCCGCTCGCCAGCCAGTTGGTTCATCCGCATCTGCATGAACGAAGTGCTGTGCGGTGCCACCGCACGATAGGTCAGAATACTGCCGAACACATAGGTATTGAACAGCAAGACGGCCGCCAGCGGCGCCAGCAACAAACAGGCTAACCAGCGCATGCGGCCTCCATTTCTGCCCGGATGGCGGCCACCACCGGCGCAATGTCGGGCACAAAACCGCGCCACAAGGCGTAGGCCTCGGCCGCCTGGGCCACCAGCATCCCCAAACCGTCGGCCACCCTGGCCGCGCCGGCCGCCTGTGCCTGGCGCAAAAACGGTGTCAGCTCGGCGGCATACATCATGTCGTACACCAGCTCGGCGCGTGCCCAAACCGCATCTGGCAAGGGCATCAGCGCACCGGACAGGCTGCCTGATGTAGCATTGATCACCACCTCGGCCGGCCAAGCGGCCGCCGTGTCAAAACCGGCGGCCGACACCCCGAAGCGGGCCGCCAGCTGTTCGGCCTTGGCCACGGTGCGGTTGACCACCAGTACAGCCGCAGCACCCGCCGCCAACAACGGCAACACGGCACCACGAGCCGCGCCACCGGCGCCCAGCAGCATCACCCGCTTGCCGGACAATGCCACGCCCTGCAACTGGGTTATGTCGCGCACCAGCCCGATGCCATCGGTATTGTCGCCCACCACCACCCCGTCGGCGGCACGGTACAGAGTATTGACCGCACCAGCGGCAGCGGCACGTTCGCTCAAGCGCGACACCCAGGCATGGGCCTCGGTTTTGAATGGCAGTGTGACATTGGCACCTTGGCCGCCGCCGGCAAAAAAGGCATCGGCCGCGGCCGCAAAACCATCCAGCGGCACGCACTGGCGCCGATAATCGATGGCCAGCCCCTGCTGACCGGCAAAGGCCTGATGAATGGCCGGCGAGCGACTGTGGGCAACCGGGTTGCCGAAAACAACATAATCGGGCATCACAAACCCAAACATGAAGACAAAACGGCAGCCATTATAGCCAATGCATAGGGTTTCTGATACCGCAACGGCCCGCCCGGCACACGACCACGGCCATTGAAAACCTTGGCCCCTGCCCCTTTGCAGTGCCTGTGCGGCATGGCCGGCGTCATCCGCCAGACAAAACAATCCTAATCATTAAAATTTATATATATCAATTAGTTAATTTAAAATATCACCATACGCTAGGTGTGATCCGCTGCCGTCGATTACATCACAAAATAAAATATATTCGATTTTTTTGTGTTGGTTTTTAAACCACTTAGCCAATCACCCAGCTGGGCATCCCCCTTTTTTGCATCGCAACAGATTTTTGCCATCAGGCTTGTGGCACAATGCTGTCACCAGGCGGTTGCGGCCGCCGTTGATTCCCACCTCACAGGAGTGCATGATGTCCATTAAAAATGTGATCAGCCTGATCGAAGAGAATGATGTGAAATTTGTCGACCTGCGTTTCACCGACACCAAGGGCAAACAGCAACACGTAACCGTACCAGCACGGGTGGTGCTGGAAGACCCGGAGGAATGGTTTGAAAACGGCCAGGCTTTTGACGGCTCGTCGATTGCCGGCTGGAAAGGCATTCAGGCTTCCGACATGCAGCTCAAACCCGATGCGGCCACCGCCTTTATCGACCCCTTCTTCGATGACGCCACCGTGGTGCTGACTTGCGATGTGATTGACCCGACCAACGGCCAGGGCTACGACCGCGACCCGCGCTCCATCGCCAAACGCGCCGAAGCCTACCTGAAATCGTCCGGCATCGGCGACACCGCCTACTTTGGCCCCGAGCCCGAATTTTTCGTATTCGACGGCGTGGAATTCGAAACCCAGATGCACACCGCCCGTTTCGAAATCACCTCCGAAGTCGGTGCCTGGTCCAGCGGCAAGCATCTGGACGGCCAAAACACCGGCCACCGCCCGTTTGTCAAAGGCAACTACTTCAGCCTGGGCCCGGTGGACAACGGCCAGGACCTGCGCTCGGCCATGGTCAACCTGCTGGAGGAAATCGGCATTCCGGTGGAAGTGCACCACGGCGAAGTGGCCACCGGCAGCCAAATGGAAATCGGCACCAAATTCGATACCCTGGTGCGCCGCGCCGACCAAACCCAGGACATGAAATACATCATCCAGAACGTGGCGCACAACTTC
>JBHAET010000304.1:0-4946 GCA_041855705.1 Neisseriaceae bacterium | reverse complement strand
GGCCAGAAGGTTAAATTGCTGGAACACCATGCCGATTTGCTGGCGGGCACGGCGCAAGTCGGCAGTGCTCAGGGCGGTCAGTTCCTGGCCATTGACGCGCACGCGGCCTTCGTCCGGCCGCTCCAGCAGATTGATCAGCCGCAACAGGGTGGATTTGCCGGCCCCGGAATAACCCATCAGCCCAAAAATTTCACCCTGGCGGATGTGCAGGCTCAAGGGCGCCACGGCGGTAAACCAGCCGGCGTCACGATGGCGGTAGCGCTTGCTCACCTGATCCAGAACAATCATGCCAAATCCGTTGATCAAAAACAAAAAGCCCATTGACAACACAATGGGCGGATAAAACGGCTGGCCGGCCTTGGGGCCTGAATGCACCACACTTAGCAGTTTTAACGCCCGCAAGCTGTGTCAAATCGGCGGATGGTCAAAAATTCAAAGTGCGTTATTAGACCCGAAACCGGCATTCGCGTCAAGAGACAAGCGACGCATCCACGCCGCACTTGCCGTGGCCGGATGCCGCAGACGGGGGTTTTGCAAAGGTCTCCCAAAGTACCGCCGCAACGCTTGCTGCCGACACGTTCAGGCTACCTGAAACGCACCAGCACAGGCATTCCATCAAATTCGGCCGGCCGGTGCGCCATGCACGACACTGGATCCATGCGCCGCAGACAGGGGTTTGACCAAGATCTTACGCCGAAAAACGGCCGGTCAAACGATAGCGGCTGGCGGGAAACCACAGCCGCACAAAGGTGATGGCGGTATGCTGGCCCCAGGTACGGCGTTGGATCACCAAACAGGGTTCGCCCTTGGGCATGTTCAGCACTTCGGCCACCGCTTTGGGGGGCAGCAGGGCTTCGACCACATGCTCGCCTTCGCTAAACGGCGCCACCGCACTCAAATAATCATGGGCGGTGATGCGCTGGAAATCCTGCTGCAGATAGTGCGGTGCCGGCAACGGATTGACCCAGCGCTCTTCATACTGGATCGGGGTCTGGTCTTCGTAATGCACCATGCAGGTATGAAACACGGTGTGGCCCAATGCCAGCTCCAGCGCCAGCGCCACTTCCCTGTCGGCCGGCATGCTTTCGCAGGCCAATACCCGGCAATGATGCTGGTGGCCCCGGCTCTGCACTTCGGCCGCAATGCTGTGGATTTCAAACAACGCCGATTGCGCCTTGGGCGGCGCCACAAAGGTGCCGACCCCCTGCAGGCGCACCAGCCGGCCCTCATCGGTCAATTCGCGCAAGGCACGGTTGACGGTCATGCGCGATACGCCAAACTGCGCCACCAGTTCGTGTTCGGAAGGCAGGCGGTGGTTGACCGGCCAGCGTCCCTGATCAATGTTCTCGGTAATGTATTGCTTGATTTGCAAATACAGCGGCTGCGGAGGGGTGTGCTTCATCATCGGGTGCATTCAGTCATGGGGTCAGCGCTCGGTGCGGTGCGGTGGATGCCGGTATTTGACCCGCTCCACCTGCTCAATCGGTTCGGCAGCATCAATCTTCTGCTCGGCCCGGTCTTCATCTGCCGCATCCGCCTCAGGTTCCGGCTGATGGCGCTCGGCCGGCGGATGATATTGAAATTTGCCGTACACCGGAAAATGATCGGAACCGATGTGCGGCAACACGCGCAAATCGGCCACCAGAAAATCGTTGCTGTGGAAAATATGGTCCAAGGGCCAGCGCAACAGGCGGTAATCGGCATGGAAGGTATTGTACAGGCCGCGGCCGACACGCGGGTCCAGCAGGCCGCTGATGCGCTGGAACAGGCGCGAGGTGTCCGACCAGGCCACATCGTTCAAATCGCCAAACACCAGGCAACTGCCACCGTGCTCGGCAATTTCGCGGCCCACCAGCAACAATTCCCCGTCGCGCTCGGTGGCGGTGGCGCTTTCGGTGGGACTGGGCGGCATCGGGTGCAGACAGAAAATGCGCACCCACTCCCCGCTGCGCAAACCCACTTCGGCAGTGATGGAGGGAATGTCGTCGCGCACCAGATAGCGCACTTCGGCATTGCGCAACGGCAAGCGGCTGAACAAATGCATGCCGTACAGATTGTCCAGCGGCACATTCACCGCATAGGGATAATCGGCCTGCAACGGCGCCAGCTGCTGCTGCCACCAGTCATCGGTTTCCAGCGTCAGCACTATGTCCGGCTGCCATGCCGCCACCTGGGCCAGCAATTTGTGCGCCTGCCGGTTGGGAGTCAATACATTGCTGGTATAAATACTGATGCTGCGGCCATTGTCGGGGCCGCAGTAGGCCAATACCTGCGGCCGCCGCCAGCGGGTATAGGCACTGATTTGCCACAGCTGCCACAGCATGCACAGCAAATTGAGTCCCGACACCAGCCAAAACAGCCAACTTCGGCCACCCAACCAGGCCGTCAACAGCATGCACAACAAGCCGAGAACCGCCAGTTGCAGGCGGGGGAAATCGAAGATGCGCGCCGTCCAGTGATCATGCGGCAGCACCGACAACACGGTGGCCATGACCGGCAACAGGCCAAACAGCAGCAGCAACCAATCGCCGGCAGACAAATCAGACATGGGGCAAGCCTTGCAAAATCATAGGATGTGAAAGCCCTTTCAGGCACCGTGACACAATGAGCGCAAACCGGTCCGGCCAAGCGGCAAACGGGCGGGTGGCATTCCCGGCGACAATGCGTTGCAGAGGGCGATTGGGCCAAATGCTCAGGAGGTTCGAAACCGCACCCGGAGATGATGCGGGCCGCTCTGGCGGCCCGCGCAACCGGAACTCAGCGTGACTCGGTGCTGCTGCTCAGGCTCTGCGCCACTTTGAGCAGCTCCACAAATTCGGCGCGCAAACCGTGCGGATCGGGCTGGGCGGATTGTTGGGCCAAACGGATGATGTCGCCCCAACCCATTTTGCCATTGTACTGACCGCCGCGCAGCTGTTGGCCATACGCCGCCACCGCCACCGCAAAACGGGTGTCGCCACTGGCCTGGGCCAGCGGCTTGCTGGTCACCGGCACCGGCTGGCTGAGCAAAATGCTCTGTGATTGGCCCGGCTGCTTGTAACGCAAATTGATGTGGGCGTACTCGTCACCACGGCCGGTTGAGGCCGCAGGTGCCGGCTGCTGATAACGCGATTCGCTGAGCCAGCCTTGCCGGCCAACCGGAACAATCTCATAAAGGGCCGTCACACTGTGACCGGCACCAATGTCGCCGGCGTCCACCTGATCATTATTGAAATCTTCCTGCTTCAGCATCCGGTTTTCATAGCCGACCAAACGGTATTCCTTCACCGTTGCCGGATTGAACTCGACCTGGATCTTCACATCCTGCGCCACGGTGGCAAGGGTGGACGACAACTGCCGCTGCAACACTTTTTTCGCTTCGCTGGCATTGTCGATGTAGCTGTAATTGCCGTCGCCGGCATCGGCCAGCTGTTCCATCAGGCGTTCGTTGTAATTGCCGGTTCCGAAACCCAGGGTGGTCAGCGAAATACCGCTTTTGCGTTTTTCGGCCACCATGCCCTTGAGGGTATCAAAATCGGTGATGCCGACATTGAAGTCCCCGTCGGTGGCCAGCAGAATGCGGTTGATGCCGTTGGCCCGGAACGATTTTTGCGCTTCGGCGTAAGCCATTTCAATCGCCCGCTGTCCGGAAGTGGCACCGCCGGCCTGCAAGCCGTTGATGGCACGCAAAATGGTCTGCTTTTGATTGCCGGCGGTGGGCGGCAGCAGCAATTGTTCGCCGCTGGCATAAGTGATGATGGTGACTTTGTCCTGCGGCCGCAGCTGTTCGGTCAGCAGGCGCAGGGTTTGCTTGACCAGCGGCAATTTGTCCGGCGCATTCATGCTGCCGGAAACATCGACCAGAAACACCAGGTTGGCCGGCGGCAACTGACCGGTCGCCAAATCCTGTGCCTTGATGCCGATGCGGATGAGTTTGGCATCCGGCTGCCAGGGCGAATCGACGGTTTCGGTGTGAACCGCAAACGGATGACGCCCTTGCGGCAAGGGATATCGGTAATCGAAGTAATTGACCAGCTCCTCGACCCGTACCGCGTTCACCGGCGGCAGGCGGCCGTCATTCAGAAAACGGCGGCTGTTGGCATAGCTGCCGGTATCCACATCCACACTGAAGGTGGACACCGGCTGCTGGGCCACGCTGTGCACCGGATTGGTATCGATTTGGCCATATTGCTCACGGTCGGCTGCCAGCGACATGCCGCGCTCCGCTACCTCCACCCGCCTTTCTACCATCGATACCGACATGGCCGGCATTGCCTTGGTCGCATAAGCGACACGGTTGTCGGCAATCTGACTGGCCGCATCCTGTGTTGCACTGGATTCGGTCGGCAGCCGGCTGCTCTGGCCACAGGCAGCCAACATCAAAACCGTACTGGCCAACAGGCTTGCCGGCAACAAACGAACAATCATGGTTTTCTCCTTGTGCACAACAAATGATTCGGGCATAGTGTGGTGCAATCGGCGTACTTTGGCAAGCACCGCGCACGCCCAAACCAGTGGCTGAAACCGCTTTGCCACCATCAAACCGGCCGTTCGGCATCCACACCGGATGCGGGCATTTTCCATCACCACATCATGCACACCGTTTACGATTTCCCGGTCATCCTGCCCGACGGCCGCACCCTGGACTGGCAGACCCATCGCGGCCGGGTGCTGCTGCTGACCAACACCGCCAGCCGCTGTGCCTTTACCCCGCAACTGGCCGGATTGGAAGTCTTGCAGCAGCAATATGCGGCGGCCGGCTTTTCGGTGCTGGGCTTTCCCTGCAACCAGTTCGGCGGTCAGGAACCGGGCAGCGACGCAGAAATTGCCCTGTTTTGCCGCCAAAGTTATGCGGTCACCTTTCCGTTGAGCCGGAAAATCGACGTTAACGGCCCGGCCGCCGACCCGCTGTGGCGATTTATGCAGCAGCAACAGCCGGGCTTGGGCGGCTTGGCCGCCATCAAATG
>JBHAET010000303.1:0-2769 GCA_041855705.1 Neisseriaceae bacterium | reverse complement strand
GGCGCTTCGGCCTACCTGATGGGCTGGACCGGCGGCTATGTGCTGCTGGCCCTGCTGCTGGCACCCTATCTGCGCAAATTCGGCAAATTCACCGTTCCAGATTTTATCGGTGACCGCTTTTACAGCCGCACCGCCCGACTGGTGGCTGTGATGTGCCTGATCATCGCCTCCACCACCTATGTGATCGGTCAAATGACCGGTGCCGGCGTGGCATTCTCCCGCTTCCTGGAAGTGAGCAGCACCACCGGCCTGCTGATTGCCGCCGTGGTGGTCTTGTTCTATGCGGTACTGGGCGGCATGAAGGGCATTACCTACACCCAAGTGGCGCAATATGTGGTGCTGATCATCGCCTACACCATTCCGGCAGTATTCATTTCGCTCAACCTCACCGGCAATCCGCTGCCGCCGCTGGGTCTGTTCGGCACCCACAGCGAATCGGGCATGCCGCTTTTGCAAAAGCTGGACGCCATTGTCACGGATCTGGGATTTGCCGCCTACACGGCCGACGAACCCAACAAGCTGAACATGTTCCTGTTCACCTTGTCGCTGATGATCGGTACCGCCGGCCTGCCCCACGTCATCATCCGCTTTTTCACCGTACCCAAAGTCTCTGACGCCCGTTCCTCTGCCGGCTGGGCCCTGATCTTCATCGCCCTGCTGTACACCACCGCCCCGGCTGTCGGCTCCATGGCGCGCATCAATCTGGTGGACACCGTGTATCCGCAAGGCACCCAAGCGGCACCGCTGGACTACACAGCCCGCCCGGACTGGATGAAAACCTGGGAAACCACCGGCTTGCTGAAATTTGAAGACAAAAACAGCGACGGCAAAATCCAGTACTACAATGACAAGTCGACCTCGTTTACCGCCACCGCCACCGAACGCGGCTGGGCCGGCAACGAATTGACCGTCAACAACGACATTCTGGTACTGGCCAACCCGGAAATTGCCAATCTGCCCAGCTGGGTCATCGGCCTGATTGCCGCCGGCGGTCTGGCAGCGGCCCTGTCCACTGCCGCCGGTCTGCTGCTGGCCATTTCTTCCGCCATTTCGCATGACCTGATCAAGAAAACCCTGAAACCGGACATCAGCGAGAAAGGCGAATTGATGGCTGCACGGGTGTCGATGACCGTTGCCATTATCGTGGCCACCTATCTGGGCATCAATCCGCCGGGTTTTGCCGCCCAAGTGGTGGCACTGGCCTTCGGCATTGCCGCCGCCTCCATCTTCCCGGCACTGATGATGGGCATTTTCTCCAAACGCATCAACAGCACCGGTGCCACCGCCGGCATGCTGGCCGGTCTGATTTCCACCTCGGTATACATTTTCCTGTATCTGGGCTGGTTCTTCATTCCCGGCACCAACTCGTTTGAGAACATCCCCGCCAACTGGCTGTTCGGCATCTCGCCGCTGTCATTCGGTGCCGTCGGTGCCCTGATCAACTTCGTTGTGGCCTTCACCGTTTCCAGCATGGGCAAAGCACCGCCGCAATCCGTGCAAGACCTGGTGGAAAGCGTGCGTTATCCGCGCGGTGCCGGCAAGGCAGTTGACCACTAAATCCAAACGCAGTATCTTGCCGCTCGGGCTTCCCGCTGGGAAGCCCGATTTTTCAGGCAGCCTGGGACCTTGGCAAAATACCCGGAAGGAGACCTTTGCAAAACCCTCAGATGTGGATGCCGTTCAAGGCGTAGCAGCGCAGCGAGTGCAGACATATCAGATACAAGGCCAAGCGAGCACGCAGCACACAACACAAAAATGTGCCGCAGATGGATATTTTGCCAAGATCTCCGTCAGACAAGATGGGGCAACATGCCGCCATCTTACATTCAGACACACCGTATTAGAACCATCAAGAAACCGACCATTATGCTTTGGGAACTGATTGCCACCGTTTCGGCCGGACTGGGTGCTGCCGGCATCGCACTGATGTTGCGCCTGTTGTTCAAACGCCTGCCACGCAGCCTGATTCCGGCCGCCGCCGGATTGGGCATGCTACTGTTTCAGGTATACAGTGAATACACCTGGTTTCAGCACACCCGTTCCCTACTGCCGGCCAGCACCGTGGTGGTGGCTGAATTTCCGCAAACCGCATTTTACAAACCGTGGTCCTACTACCAGCCGCAAGTGCTCAAGTTTGCCGCCGTAGACCGCAACAATACCGCCGCCCTGCCGCACAATCCGCAACAATTGCAAACCCACCTCTATCTGTTCGAACGACGAATGAGCGCCCACTCCTGGCCATTACTGATTGACTGCCAAACCCGCCTGCAGGCCAATCTGCCTGCCGCCGGCCAACAGCCAGACTGGCAAAAAACCGAATACAGCCACCGCATTGCCGATGCGCTCTGCTCTGCCCCATCGTGATCATTCAATTTGATTGAAACGGTGCATCGATCCGTATAACTTCTGATAATCACTGCCGTTTGGGCGAAATACTCAGTCAATCGTCGGATTGTTTGCACTTTGGTGCCAAACCGCTTTTGTTTTTGCCGGAATGATTGTTTCGTGATTTTTGAGCATGCTCAAGAATGACGCGGCTTTGCCGTACCTTTCAGCATTCTTGATCATCCTCAAAAATCCCCCAATCGGTCTTCAGACAAAAAACGGAAAGTGCAAACAACGCTAGGGTCTGTTGACAATTATAATTAATTTAATATCATTCTATTATGGAAGAAAGACTGGTATTAACTGATGCCCAATGGGCAAAAATCGAGCCGTTATGCTCGGGCAAATCAACAGATCGCGGACAAACAGCGGCTGATAACCGTC
>JBHAET010000302.1:0-6018 GCA_041855705.1 Neisseriaceae bacterium | reverse complement strand
TGGTTTCCGTTCAGCGCGACTGGGGCAACCGCAGCGACCGCAAAAACGCCAAAACCCGCTACACCATCGAGCGCGTGGGCAAAGACGTGTTTATCGAAGAAGTGGAAAACCGCATGGGCGCGAAATTCGAGCCTATCCGCCCCTACGCCTTCACCTCGCGCGGCGACCGCATCGGCTGGGTGCAGGGCGAAGACAAAAAATGGCACCTCACGCTGTTTATCGAAAACGGCCGCCTGCTCGATTACCCCGGCCGGCCGCTGAAAACCGGTATGCGCGAAATCGCCAAAGTGCACAAAGGCGACTTCCGCCTCACCGCCAACCAAAACCTGATTGTGGCCGGTGTCTCGTCGCGCGACAAAGCCAAAATCGAGCAAATCGCCCGCGAACACGGCCTGATCAGTGAAGCCGTGACCGTGCAGCGCGAAAACAGCATGGCCTGCGTGTCGCTGCCGACCTGTCCCTTGGCAATGGCCGAAGCCGAACGCTTCCTGCCGCAGTTTACCGACAAAATCGACGCGCTGTTTGCCAAACACGGCTTGAGTCAGGAACACATCGTGTTGCGCATCACCGGTTGTCCCAACGGCTGCGGTCGCGCCATGCTGGCCGAAATCGGACTGGTGGGCAAAGCGGTGGGCCGCTACAATCTGCATGTGGGCGGCAACCGCGAAGGCACCCGTATCCCGCGCCTGTTCAAGGAAAATGTCACCGAACCCGAAATTCTGACCATTATTGACGGCTGGCTGGCGGACTGGGCGGCCAATCGTGCGGCGGGCGAAGGTTTTGGCGATTTTGCCATCCGCCGCGGTGTGGTCAAGCCGGTATTGGATGCGCCGCGTGACTTCTGGGCTGCCTGATGCATCAGCGGCCGGCCCGGAATGATGCGTGACGCATGTCCATCCAGAGAAGCCGCAGCGTATCGGAGATGACCTTCTTTGCAAACACCCGACCCTGCCCGGTCGGGTGTTGTTGTTCGGTGGCATCCGCGGATTGTTCCTCAAAAAACCGCTTTGCTGATCAATTGTCAACAGACCCTGGGTAGGGAGTATGCGGGCAACAGGGCGTAAAAAAACAGACAGCATAAGCTGTCTGTGGGTATTCGGGGCAAGTGGATCAGCGATAAAACGGCTCGAAAGCGGCAATGTGTTCCGATTGCAGATTCAGGGTTTGTGCCAAGTAGCGCTTAATGCCTTCCTTGTCTTGGGTGCGCAGCATCCGTGTGGGAATGGTGGCGGTCAGCGGGCGCGGCTGGGCGCTGTTTTGGGTGGGATTCAGGCGTACGAGATAAGTGGCCATGGTAAACCTCCGTTACGTTGTATATGGTTGATTTGTATTTAATTATTGATATGTTATGCATATTGTGACTGCATCATACCGGATAAACTGATGTGCTGCCAGTTTTTTGATGTAAAGCAAATTAAAAGGCATGCGCACCGCGCACAGACCAATAATCGAAAGGAAAGTTCATGGCTTTGCAATTTGAAATTTTGCCGGTCACGCCGTTTCTGCAAAACTGCACCCTGTTGTGGGACGAAGCGAGCAAACAAGCGGTGCTCACCGATGTTGGCGGCGAAACCGATCGCCTGCTGGCCGAAGTGGCGGCGCGCGGTTTGGATTTGCAGGCGGTGTGGCTGACCCACGGACATGTGGATCATGCGGCTGGAGTTGTTGCTCTAAAGCAACAGTGTGCAGTGCCGGTACTCGGGCCGCATCACGAAGACGCATTTTGGCTTGAGCAGTTGCCATCGATTGCCCAGGCCTACCGTTTTCCACCGGCAGCGGCTTTTGTGCCTGACCGGTGGCTGGCGGAGGGGGAGGCGTTGCGTGTTGGCGATTACACCTTCGAGGTGTTGCACATTCCCGGTCATACTCCGGGACATGTGGTGTTTTATTGTGCCGCGGCCAAGCTATTGGTGGCCGGTGATGTGCTGTTTCTGGAGTCGATTGGCCGGACTGACTTTCCGCGCGGCAACCATGCTGATTTGCTGCACAACATCCACCGCAAAATCCTGACCTTGCCGGAAGACACGCGGGTGATTACCGGCCATGGTGTGATGACCACCATTGGTCATGAAAAACGGCATAATCCGTTTTTAAGTTAGGCGCTGTTGTCAGCAAGCGTTGGTGATGACAGGCCTTATCTGGACGTGAGGATAAAGATTTGAGGCTGCCTGAACCTGGTTTTCAGGCAGCCTCAAATCTGTGCAAAGCACCCTCTTTGCGGCGCTGGCTTTGCCGGCTCAGGGCCGGCGCAAATCCACCCGCCGGCCCACTTGGTAAATCAGCCACAGCACCGGCAGGCCGATGACGGCGGTGAAGGTGAAAAACGCCGGATAGCCGATGGCATCGACCATGCTGCCCGAATAACCGCCCAGGGTTTTGGGCAGCAAGGTCATCAGCGAGCTGAAAATGGCGTACTGCACAGCGGTAAAGCGGATGCTGGTGAGCGCCGATAAAAAGGCAATAAACACCGCACCGGCAAGGCCGGCGGCCAGGTTGTCCATCGCCACGGCCAAATACATGAACACAATGTCGTGACCACGCCAGGCCAGCAACACAAACATCAGATTGGTGGCGGCGGCCAGTATCGCGCCCAAGGCCATCATCTTCATCAGGGCAAAACGCTGTGAGAGCAGGCCGCCGCAAAAACCGCCGGCCAGTGCCATCACCACGCCAAACGTCTTGACCGCATCGGCAATCTGGATTTTGCTGAATCCCATGTCTTCATAAAACACATTGGAAATCACCCCGGCCACAATGTCCGAAATACGGTAAAGGCCGATCAGGGCCAGCAGCCACAATGCGGAGCGGCCGTAACGCCTGAAAAAATCGACCACCGGCTCGATCCAGGTGCGGTAGGCGGTATCGGCCTGTACCAGACCCAGCCGGACCAGGGCATAACCGGTTGCGAGGGCGGCGGCCAGGGCGGCGAGCAGGCGCAATGCTTCCAGCAGCAGACTGGCAAGCGGTGTCACTTGCTCGGGCAGCAAGGGTTTGCTCAGTACAAAGACCGTCACAAAGGCGGCGACGCTGAGCAGGAATACCACGACCAGGCGCAGGTATTGCTGCTGATCGGGGTGCGGTGTGCTGGCGGTGCGGTTTTCCGGCTCGCGGATGCACAGGGTGGTGAGCAGGCCAATCAGCATGATGGCGGCCATGATCAGATAGGTTTGCTGCCAGGCGGCATACAGATAATGGCCGCGGCTGGAGCCCAGCCATTGGGCCAGACGCAGGGCGCCGGCGCCGGCCACCACCA
The DNA here is from genome assembly GCA_041855705.1 of Neisseriaceae bacterium. Taxonomy (GTDB): domain Bacteria; phylum Pseudomonadota; class Gammaproteobacteria; order Burkholderiales; family Neisseriaceae; genus JALJZY01. The sequence continues at coordinate 2,765 of JBHAET010000302.1, read as the reverse complement.
TGCCGATGCGGTAGCCGGCATTGTAGGTGGCGGCCATCACCGATTGCAGGGCGTCATCATGCGGGGCCAGCTCAATGCGGTAGGCATCGATCACAATGTCCTGGCTGGCGGAGGCAAAGCCGAGCAGGACGGCAGCGGCGGCCATCCAGCCCAGGCTGACGCCACTGCCCGGATCCACCATGGCCATGGCACAAATGGCGGTCACAATCAGCAACTGTGCCAGCAGCAGCCAGCCGCGCCGCCGGCCAAGGTGTTTGCTGAGCAAGGGCAGCGGCAAAGCATCGATCATCGGTGCCCACACGAATTTGAAAGAGTAGGCCAGCGCCGCCCAGCTGAACATGGTGACGGTGCTGCGGTCAATGCCGGCCTCGCGCAGCCACAATGACAGACTGGAGAAAATCAGGAGAATCGGCATGCCGGCGGCAAAGCCGAGCAGCAGCATGGTGAGGGCGCGGCGATCCAGATAATTGTCCAGGGCGGTGCGCCAGGGCGCGCGGGCGGTGCTCATGTTGTCGACTCCTGTGTGGTGTCGTGGTTTTCAGGCAGCCTAGGAGTGTCTTCGCCATCGTCGCTGCCGGTGTGCAGATAATGTTCGGGCAGTGCCTTGCCGGCTTTGACCCCCAGCAAACGCAGTTTTTCTGCCCGGCGCACCAGGTTGCCGGTGCCGCTGGAGAGCTGTTTCATGGCCTGCTGGTATTGGCTTTGTGCCTGATCAATGTTCTTGCCCACCCCTTCCAGGGTGGTGACAAAGCCGACAAATTTGTCGTACAGCCGCCCGCCTTCGGCGGCAATCGCCAGTGCGTTTTGGTTTTGCTGCTCGTTGCGCCACAAATTGGCCACCGTGCGCAGGGTGGCCAGCAGGGTGCTGGGGCCCACCAGCATGATGCGCTTGGCAAAGCAGTCGTCAAACAGCTGGGCATCGTGTTGCAGCGCCAGCAAATAGGCCGGCTCCACCGGAATGAACAGGAACACGAAATCCAGTGAGTTGAGCCCCTCGATGTCATGGTATTGCTTGGCCGACAAATCGCGGATGTGGTTGCGCACCGATTGCACATGGGCGGCCAGTTCGCGCTCGGCGGTGGCCGGATCTTCGGCCCGGGTGTAGCGCACATAGGCGGTGAGCGAAACCTTGGCGTCGATGATGATCTGTTTGTTGTCGGGCAGATTGATCAGCACGTCCGGTTGCAGGCGGCGCAGCTGGCCGTGTTCGTCGGTTTGGGTGGCGGCGGCCTGCACCCGGTATTCGCGTCCTTTGGTCAGGCCGGAGGTTTCCAGCACTTTTTCCAGAATCATTTCGCCCCAGTTGCCCTGGCTTTTGTTGCGGCTGCCGGTGAGTGCCTCGGTGAGCGCGCGCGCATCGCCGTGCAGCTGGGTATTGAGCTGTTGCAGGCGTTGCAGTTCGATTTCCAGGCTGTGGCGCTGTTTGCTTTCTTTTTCGTAGGTTTGCTGGATCAGCTGGCCAAACCCCTGCATCCGCTCGTGCAGGGGTTTGAGCAAGGTGTCGATTTGCAGGCGGTTTTGTTCGCTGAAGCGCCGGCTTTTGTCTTCCAGAATGTCGTTGGCCAGGGTTTGGAACTGGTGGCGCAAGCGGTCGCCCGCTTCGGTGAGCAGGGCCAGTTTTTCCGTTTGCGCCACCCGCTCTTGCTGCAGCAGGGTGTGCAGCCGTTCGTGTGTCAGTTGCAGCTCGGTGTGTTGTTGTTGCAATTGGCGGTGCTCCTCGGCCAGTTGCTGCCAGTCGTGCTGTTGCGCCTGCCAGTGCTGCAATGCCTGTTCTGCCGAAGCCAGCCGGGTTTGTCCCTGTTGCTGTTGTGTCTGGCTGTGCTGCAATGCCTGCTGGCATTGGTGCAGCAGGGCTTGGGTATGGGTCGCTTCCTGTTGCAGATGCTGGCATTCGGCGTGCAGGCGCGCGCGTTCGGCCTCGGCCGCGGTGGCCGCCTGTTGCAGGGCGTCAATGCGCGGTTGCAGGCGGTTGCGGGTGCGTGTTTGCGACCACAACCAGGCACAGCCGGCAATCAGTACCACCGCGGCGGACAGGATCAACCAGAACGAAATCAACCAGAAACGGGTATCGGCAGCAGCAGTCATCATTTAATCAATCAGGCAGTCAGTCACAGCGGCCGCTATGGTATCACAGCCGCAGATGGTAAGATGCCGGCTTTGTGCCCACGGTTTCAGGCAGCCTGGTGGTGACGGGCGGAAAGGGATTTCATGTCGGCGGTGGTGTGGGAGGCGGCCCAGTTCGCCTTGTCGGTAACCATGCCCAGCGTGTTGTTGCTGGTGTTGGGTTGGTTTTTGCGCCGCAGCGGCCAGGTTGACGGTCCGTTTTGCGACCAGGCATCGAAAATCGTGTTTCGTTATTCGATGCCGGCGCTGCTGTTTTTCAGCATTTACGCCAACCAGACCGATTACCGCACCCAAATCCCGCTGATCAGCGCCGGTGCGCTGGCCAGCCTGCTGCTGTTTGTCGGTGCCGAGCTGGTCGCGCAATACCGCATTCCGGCCGCCGCCGACAAAGGGGTGTTTGTGCAGGGCGTATACCGTGCCAATACCATGATTGTGGGCCTGGCTTTTGTCGGCAATGCCTATGGCCAGACCGGGGTGGCGGTGGGGGCGGTGTACGGCGGCGCGATGACCTTGCTGTACAATGTGCTGGCGGTGCTGACCTTGAGCCGTGCCGGCGGCGGTCTGCGGCTGGCACCGATGGTGCGCCAGATTGCCGCCAACCCGTTGATTCTGGCGATTGTGGCCGCGCTGGCGGCCCGCTC
>JBHAET010000301.1:0-2601 GCA_041855705.1 Neisseriaceae bacterium | reverse complement strand
AGCATGATGCCGAGAAAGCCGGCCTCCAGAAAAAAGGCGGTCAACACTTCATAACCGAGCAGGGGGCCGGCCACATTGCCGGCCTTTTCCATGAATCCCGGCCAGTTGGTGCCGAACTGAAAGCTCATGGTCACGCCGGACACCACGCCCATGGCAAAGGACACCGCAAACACCTTGGTCCACATGCGGTAGGCCTGCAACCAGGCGGCATCGCCGGTTTTGCCGGCCCGGTAACGGAAATACACCACAAACCAGGCCAGGGCGATGTTGATCACCGGAAACAGGATGTGGAAACTGACATTGAGTGCAAATTGCAAACGGCTCAAGAGCAGGGCGTCCATCAGCGGCCTCCGGCTCGGACAGCCCGCGGCCGCAATCGGGCGGGACGGAATACGGACATGGTGATCACTCCTTGCTTGATGGTGCGAAAAAAACGGGATTGCCGGTTCAGGTAGCCAAACCGGCCAGCCAGGTTTCGAGAACGGCCGTCGCCGCCGCTACCGATTGCGTGCCGGCCGCCGCGGCATCACGGCGCAGGACATGCGGATCGATGCCGGCCTGGGTCCATTCGCAGGCATGGCCGAGCAGCCAGTGTTCCAGACGCTGCGGGTCGGCTTCCGGATGACACTGCACGGCCAGCAGCCATTGCCCGCGGCTGAATGCCTGATGTGGGCAATGGCTGCTGGCGGCCAGGTGGTCGCAGCCGTCGGGAATGTCGAATTGGTCGCCATGCCAGTGCAAAACCGGCACGCCGTCCAGATGGCGCAGCGGGCTGCGGTGGCCGGCATCGGTCAGTTGCAGCGGTGCATAGCCGATTTCCTTGCTGCTCATCGGCTCAACCCGAGCGCCCAGCAACCGGGCCAACAGCTGGGCGCCGAGGCAGATGCCGAGCAGGGGACGCTCGGCCAGCAGGCGTTGGCGGATAAAGGCCAATTCTTGGTTCAAAAAAGGATGGCGGGCTTCGTCGTGGGCGCCGATGGGCGCGCCGAGGATCACCACCACATCGTCCGCCAGCGGATCCAGGGCGGCAAAATCGGTGTCGGCCGCCTCCCGGTAATCAATGCGAAAACCGGCTGCCTGAAACACCGGCGCCCAAATGCCCAAGTCTTCAAAATGAATGTGGCGGATGGCCAAAACACGGCGCATGATATCAATTCCTGTGCTGGATGTCATGTTAACGAAGCAGTGCGGACGGCAGCGGCGGTTTCGCCGGGCCAGTAATGTTCGTCCGGCAGGGCGCGGGCGCCGAAAATCGCCTGGCCGACGCGTACCACGGTGGCGCCTTCTTCAATGGCAATCTCGTAATCGCCAGACATGCCCATCGACAATTCATCCAGCGCCAAACCGGCGGACAAGTCCTGGCGCAAACGGTCGCGCAATTGGCGCAAGCGGATAAAGCAGGCACGCACCGCCGCAGCATCGGTGCTGAACAGTGCCAGGGTCATCAGCCCGCGCACGCGCAAGGCGGGAAAGGCGGAGAGGGCGTGGACAAAGGCCGCCACTTCGGACGGCGGCAGGCCGAATTTGTTGGCCTCGCCGGAAGTGTTGACCTGTACCAAAACATCCAGTGCGCGGCCTTCGGTTTGCAGCTGGCGCTCCAGCGCCTCGGCCACGCGCAGGCTGTCGAGTGCCTGAAATTCGCTGGCAAAGCGGGCCACCAGTTTGGCTTTGTTGGTCTGCAAGTGTCCGATGACCGACCAGCGCACATCGGTCAGGTCCTGCAAAGCCTGCCATTTGGCATGGGCTTCCTGGACCTTGTTTTCGCCAAATTCACGACAACCGGCGGCATAGGCCAAGCGCAGCAGATCGGCGGTTTGGGTTTTGCTCACCGGCAACAGGCGTACCGCATCCGGTGTCCGCCCCGCACGCAGGCAGGCCGCCCGGATGCGCTGGTGTACAGCGGCCAGGTGGGTGCGGAAATCATCGACGCTGCGGGCCGCCGGATAGCGGTTGTGCTGCAAATGGCGGGTGGTGGTGCGGGTCATGACGGTGGGCCTGTGCTTGTCAACCGGACGCATTGTAGCGCATAATTGGACTGTTAATACATGACACTTTCTGGATAAAAACCAGACCGCTTGATGATGAAAACCGCCACGCTCGACAGTTTGAAAATCCGTTTGCAACACACTGATCTGGCCGGGCTGGAACGTTACCAGCAGGTGCAGCGTGCCTTGCGTGCCCTGATTTTGGAGGGGGCGCTGCCGGCCGGAACCCGGCTGCCGTCCACCCGCCAGCTGGCAACGTCTTTGTCTTTGGCGCGCGACACGGTGGAAAACGCCTATCTTTTGTTGTACCGCGACGGCTTTATTGTGCGCCGTCCCGGCTCGGGCAGTTATGTGGCCGAGGGCATCCGGCGGACCTTGCTGGGGCAGTCGCCGGCGGCGAAAACGGTGGCGCCGGCGGCGGTTTTGAGCCGGCGCGGCAGCCAGCTGGCAGCAGCCGGCCCGGTTGCCGATCCGCAAACCGCCATTCCCTTGGTGCCCGGTTTGCCGGAAACACGCCTGTTTCCCTTTGATGTGTGGTTGCGTTTGCAGCGGCGGGTGATCAAGCAACACGGCTCATCGGTGCTGTTGGCCGGCGATCCGCAAGGTGCCCTGCCGT
>JBHAET010000300.1:0-7984 GCA_041855705.1 Neisseriaceae bacterium | reverse complement strand
GATTGGGAAACCATGATCCACACCAATGTGCTGGGCCTGAGCTACCTGACCCGCCAAATCCTGCCCGGCATGGTGGCCCGCCGGTGCGGTTACATCATCAATCTGGGATCGATTGCCGGTACTTATCCCTATCCCGGCGGCAATGTGTATGGCGCCACCAAGGCGTTTGTGCGCCAGTTCAGCCTGAATCTGCGTGCCGATTTGGCCGGCACCGGCATCCGGGTCAGCAACATCGAACCCGGCCTGTGCGGCGGTACCGAATTTTCCCAGGTCCGCTTCAAGGGCGATGCAGCACGGGCGTCCGCCCTGTATGCCGGGGTGGCGCCGCTGACGGGTGAGGACATTGCCGCCACCGCCCTGTGGCTGTACCAGACGCCGCCGCACATGAATGTCAACAGTATTGAAATCATGCCGGTGGCGCAAAGTTTCGGTGCCTTGCCGGTGGTGCGCGACGATGGTGCATAAAGACAGCGACGCTGCCGGCAGTGTGGCGGCACTCAAGGCACAAATCATCAGCCAATGCCGGGCGCGGGGCGGTACCGTAACGGCCTTGCGCGAGCAGGTGCTCGACATTGTGTTGCAGATGGACGGGGTGGTGAAAGCCTATCAGGTGCTGGCGCAGATGCAGCAGCACAGCCGTGCGCCACTGGCACCGCCAACGGCTTACCGGGCGCTGGATTTCTGGGCCGAATACGGGGTGCTGCACAAAATTCCGGCGGTCAACGGCTATATTCTGTGCCGTCATGCCCGCCACCGCTGTGACGCAGATTGCCGGGCCGAAACCGGCCACCACAATGCGTTCGTGCTGGTGTGCACCGCTTGCGGCGCCGCCGATGAGCAAACCCTGGCGGATGAGTGGGCGGCTTTGTATCGTGCGCTGGCACAATCGGGATTTGCGCTGAATGAAGAACATGTGGTGCTCACCGGCCTGTGCCGCAAATGCCGGACCGGCATCCAATGAAACCAACATCAGAAAACAGCAACATGACGCAGAAAACCAAAGTCCATCTTTTTTCCGGCTTTCTCGGCGTGGGCAAAACCACGGCCCTCAAAAGCCTGATGGCACAGAAGGATCCGGCTGAAAAGTGGGTGATCATTGTCAACGAATTTGGCGAAATCGGCATTGATGGCGCGGTACTGGGTGACGACGGAATTCCGGTGGCGGAAATTGCCGGCGGCTGTTTGTGTTGCGTGGCCGGGCCGCAAATGGCCGGCACGGTGGCCAAAATGCTGCGCGAGCACAAGCCGCAGCGGCTGATGATCGAGGCCAGCGGCCTGGCGCATGCGGCCAGTGTGATTGACGAGCTGAAGCTGCCGCCCTTGGGCGAGATGCTGGAAATTGCGGCGGTGTTCACCGTGGTGGATCCGCGCCAGTTCGTCAACGACGATTATGCCGGCCAGCTTTTGTACAAAGACCAGATCGGGGTGGCCGATGTGCTGGTGGCGAGCAAAACCGATTTGTGTGACGCGGCCACGCTGGCCGAATTCCGGACACGGGCGGCCAAGCTGTTTCCGCCCAAGGCGCTGGTGGCCGAAGTGGTGCAGGCGCAGCTGGACATTACCTGGCTGGACACGCCGGTGGTCACCAAAAGTCGTTACCGGATCAAGGCATTGCCGGATCTGGAGCTGGGGTTTCAGTCGCAGGGCTTTACGTTTGATGCCGGTTTGAATTTCGACGGCGAGCGCCTGACCCGGTTTTTTGATGAATTGCCGCAATTGTGTGACGGGCTGGTGCGCGCCAAGGGCGTGTTTCAAGTACTCAACACCTGGGTGTGGCTCAATTGGGTGGACGGCCAGTGGGGCGCCAACCAAGTGGCCTGGCGTCGCGACAGCCGCTTTGAGCTGATTGCCAAGGCCTTCGATGCCGATGCCATCGAAGCCCGTTTGCAGGCAGCACTGGAATAGGGCGGACCGGCACCGGCAAACGGTGGCGGATTTACATTGCCAGCATCCGATACAGTTGCCACAAGGCCCAGCCGGCAACGGTCAGGCCGGCGGCCAGGCGCATGGCCCGCCGTTGCAAAAAGCGTTTTAAACCGGCGGCAAACCAGCCCATCACCAGCAGATTGGGCAGGGTGCCCAGGCCAAACGCGGCCATCAGTGCGGCACCGTGCAGGGCATGACCGCTGCTCAAGGCATACAGCGAGGCGCTGTACACCAGGCCGCAGGGCAGCCAGCCCCACAGCATGCCGACACCCAGGCAGGCGGCACTGCTTTGAATCGGCAGCAGACGGCCCAGCAGCGGTTGCAGGCGCTGCCACAGCGGCCGGCCGAGCCGTTCGATGCGGGTGATCAATGATGAGAGGCCGGCCAGATACAGGCCCAGCAACAGCAGCAGCAGATTGGCGGCTACGAACAGGCCGATTTGCAGGCTGCGGGTCTGGTCCAGCAACAGGCCGGCTTGGCCGAGGGCACCCAGTAAGGCGCCAATCAGCACATAGCTGCCAATGCGGCCGCTATTGAGCAGCAACAGCAGCCGGCCACGGCCGATGTGCGGCGGCAATTGCAGGGCAAAGGCGCTGCTTAGGCCGCCACACATGCCGACGCAATGGCCGCCGCCGAGAAAACCGAGCAGCATCAGGGTGAAAAGGGCAACGGCATCCATGGTATCCGGTGGGCAGGCAAAGGCGCTATTGTAGCGCCAATCGGTTCGGGATTCGACCGGCCGCCGGTGGTCGCAGCAGGAGGATTTATGCAAGACAGACGAGTGGCGGTGGTGCAGATGGTTTCTGGCACCGAAGTGGCGGCCAATGTGGCCGCCATGCGGCATTGGGTGCGCGAAGCGGCGCAACAGGGTGCGCAATGGGTGTTGCTGCCCGAATATTGGCCGTTGATGGGGCGGAGTGAAACCGACAAACTGGGCTGTGCCGAACCGCTGGGGCAGGGGCCTTTGCAGCAGGCGATGGCCGAGGTGGCGCGCGAATGCGGCGTGGTGCTGTTTGGCGGCACCATTCCGTTGCAGAGTCCCGAACCCGGCAAGGTGTGGAACACCTTGCTCAGTTATGACCGTGACGGCCGTTTGCTTGGCCATTACCACAAAATGCATCTGTTTGGTTTTACCGGTCTGGGTGAGCGTTATGCCGAGGCCGACACCATTTGCCACGGCCGTGATGTGCCGCATTTGACGGTGGAGGGCACCACGCTGGCACAGGGTGTGTGTTACGATTTGCGCTTCCCCGAGTTTTTCCGCGCCCAGTTGCCGTTTGCAGTGCTGCTGCTGCCGGCTGCGTTTACCCACACCACCGGTGCCGCGCATTGGGAAATGCTGTTGCGGGCGCGGGCAGTGGAAAACCAGTGCTTTGTGATGGCCTCCGGCCAGGGTGGCCGGCACGCCAACGGACGGCGAACCTTTGGCCACAGCATGATCATTGACCCGTGGGGCGAAGTGCTGGCTTGCCTGCCTGAGGGTGAAGGGGTGGTGTGCGCCACCCTCAAAGGGGCCTTATTGGACAGTGTGCGCGACAAATTGCCGGCCTTGCGCCACCGCCGGCTGCCGGGCTGAAACACCGCAGCGGTGTGCCGCTGCCATTTGCCCGAGGCTGCCTGAAACATGGCGGCGGCACAGGGTTTGTGGACCATGAATGCACCGGCAGTATTTTGGACCAACAACCCCGGTTGCGGCGTGCAAGCGGCGCACCAGCTTGTTCAATCTTGCTGCGCTTTCGCCTCAAAAAACCGCTGCGCCGGTCAATGACCAACAAATCTGGCCTGTTTTTCAGGCAGCCTGGATGGCTCAATGCCGTTTGCCATCCAGGCTGCCGGTGCTTTATTCAACCGAATGGTGATTGCTGAATCATGAATTCTTCCCCCGCCCACCTGACCCTGGCGCCGATGCAGGGCCTGGTGGACGACATCATGCGCGACGTGCTGACCCGGATTGGCGGCTTTGACGCCTGCGTCACCGAATTTGTGCGCATTACCCATACCCTGCATTCGCGGCCGGTGTGGCACCGCTACATGCCCGAACTGAACCATGGTGGCCAAACCGGTGCCGGCGTGCCGGTTACCTTGCAGCTGTTGGGCAGCGACGAAGCGAGCATGGCGCGCAATGCGCAGCAGGCATTTGCCTGCGGTGCGCGGCGCATTGATCTGAATTTCGGCTGCCCGGCGCCCACGGTCAACAAACATGCCGGCGGCGCGGTGCTGCTCAAGGAGCCGCGGCGCATCGAGGCAATCGTGGCGGCGGTGCGCCGCGCCCTGCCGGCTGAGGCCACGCTGAGTGCCAAAATGCGCCTCGGTTATGCCGATACCGGCCTGGCACTGGATTGCGCCCGCGCCATTGAGGCCGGCGGCGCACAAAGTCTGACCGTGCATGCCCGCACCAAGGTGCAGGGCTATACCCCGCCGGCCGACTGGGACTGGCTGGCCCGGATTGCGGCGGCCGTGTCGCTGCCGCTGACCGCCAACGGCGATGTGTTCAGCGTGGCCGATTATCGGGCCATCCGCCGAATCAGCGGCTGCCAGCGGGTGATGCTGGGCCGTGGTGCGGTGATGGTGCCGGACTTGGCGCGCCAGATTGCTGCCGATGCCGCCGGCCGGCCGGTAACGCCGCTGGCCTGGCCGCAGCTGTTGCCGTGGCTGCTGCTGTTTCTGGATTTGTGCTGCGCCAAAGCAGCCGGCAAATATCCGGTGGCCCGCCTCAAGCAGTGGTTGGGCATGCTGAAGCAGGCGTATCCGCAAGCCGCCGATTTGTTTGCCCGCATCCGGATTCTGACCGAACCGGCGGCGGTGCGTGCGGTACTGCGGGCAGATGCCGATGCGGCCGGGGTGGCGGCATGAAAACCCTGCTGTCGGCCGCTAATCCGGCATTGAAACAACTGGCCCGGCTGATCCGCCAGCGGCGGGCGCGCCAGACTCAAGGACAAATGGTGCTGGAAGGCGTGCATCTGGCACAGGCGTTTGTCGATGCCGGCCAATCGCCGCAAACCCTGTATGTGCCGCAACCGCGGCTGGCTCAACCGGAAGTGGCTGCCCTGCTGGCTTTGCTGCCGGCCGAACGGGTGCAGGTGGTGGCCGGTGAGGCGCTGGCCAGAATCAGCAGTCTGGCCGATGCCGACGACATCATCAGCGTGCTGCCGCTGCCGGCAAACTGCCCGCCGCCGGTGTCGGGCGATTGCATGGTGCTGGAGCGGGTGCAGGACCCGGGCAATGTCGGCACCATGTTGCGCAATGCGCTGGCGGCCGGTGTGCGCCAGGTGGTGTTGGGCCGTGACTGTGCCGATGTGTATTCGCCCAAAGTGTTGCGTGCCGGCATGGGCGCGCATGCGCGGCTGGCGCTGACGGTGGATGCTGATTTGACCGCCTGGCGGACGGCTTACCGTGATGCGGTGTATGCCACCGCCTTGGCCGAGCACAGCACATCGCTGTATGCGGCGGATTTGCGCGCGCCGGCCGCCTGGCTGTTTGGCAACGAAGGCAGCGGCCTGTCGCCGGCCTTGCAGCAGACGGCCGACCGGTGCCTGATCATTCCGATGGCTGCCGGCACCGAATCGCTGAATGTGGCGATGGCCTCCGGCATTTGTCTGTTCGAACAGCGGCGCCAGCGCTTGGCAACAGCCTGGCCGGGCATGTGATGGCATGGCCGTTTTTGAGTCCTTGCACTATAATGGCCGGCTTTCGGCCGGCAGCCGCGAGGCTGCCTGAAAGACCTTCACCCATGTACGATCACGTTTCTTTTCATCTGGATGCCGATTATCCGCCAGACCTGGATTCGCAGCATGCGGCGCACCACATCGGTTTTTATTATGCCTGGGCGGTGTCGAAAAACCTGCACAGTGCGGCGGCGGCGGCCTTGCCCGATTTTGACCGCTTGCAAGAGGGTTCGATCTCCGGCGCCCAGTTTGTGCGGCAACAGCTCTCCGGCGGCATGGACGAAACCTGTTTCAACGAGTTGGGACAGCGCTTTACCGCGTTTTATTATGCCGATGAAGAAGAGGGTTACGGCCGCTTTATGGAAGACTATGTCCACACCCTCAACACGCCGGCGCTGCCCAGTTTCTACCATGTGGCCGATACGCCGCAGCACCAGGCTTTGCTGAATCTGGTGTTCGATGCCGCCTGGGCGCAGTGGCAGGCCAGTTTGCAGCCGTGAGGGCGGCCCGGGACCGAAACAGGAAAGACACACTCATGGCGCTGACCAACCGCAACAACAAGCTGATTATTCTCGACCGCGACGGTGTGCTCAATGATACCGGTGACGGAGCCGTCATCCGTGCCGAAGACTGGCAGCCGATTGCCGGCAGCATGGACGCCGTCGCGTTTCTGACCCAGGCCGGTTATCTGGTGGTGGTGGCCACCAACCAGTCCGGCTTGGCCCGCGGCCTGCTGCGCATGCAGGACTTGAACGAGGTGCATGCCAAACTGCATTTGCAGGTGCAAAAAGCCGGCGGCCGCATTGACGGCATCTGGTTTTGCCCGCACAGCGCCGAGGCCGATTGTGACTGCCGCAAGCCGAAAACCGGCCTGATCACCGACATTCTCGACCGGCTCAATGTGGCGGCGGCCAATACCTGGCTGGTGGGCGACAGCCTGCGTGATTTGCAGGCGATTGCGGCGGCCGGCGGCCATCCGGTGCTGGTGCGCACCGGCAAGGGCCGCCAGACGCTGGCGGCGGGGCAGCTGCCGGAGCATACCCTGGTGTTTGACGATTTGCTGGCGTTTTCGCAATACCGCCTGCAGGAAGATGCGGCGGCGGCCGCCAAAGGAGTGGTTTGATGTTGTGGTTGCGCAATCTGGTGTACTGGTTATCGGTGGTGGTGTTTACCTTGCTGTTTTTTCCGGTGGTGCTGCTCTCGTTGCTGTGGCCGATGGGCATCAACAAAACCACCACCCGCTGGGCGCTGACCCTGTTTTGGCTGTTGGAGCATGTCATCGGCCTCAAATACCGGGTGCTGGGGCAGGAAAACATTCCGGCCGGGCCGGCCATTATTTGCTGCAAGCACCAGTCGGGCTGGGAAACACTGGCCACCCAGAAATTGTTTCCGTTACAAGTGTTTGTTGCCAAAAGGGAACTGTTCAAAATTCCGTTTTTCGGCTGGGGGCTGAAGCTGGCCCGCACCATCGGCATCGACCGCGGCAATCCGCAACGCGCCTCGCAGCAAATCATCGAGCAGGGCAGCCAGCGCAAGGCGGAAGGCTTGTGGATCACCATTTTTCCGGAAGGCACCCGCATCAAGCCCGGTTTTCGCGGTCGTTACCGGCCGGGTGCGGCACGCATGGCCAAACTGCTGGAAATGGACTTGGTGCCGGTGGCGCTCAACAGTGGCGAATTCTGGCCGAAAAATTCGTTTCTCAAATATCCGGGCACCGTTACCGTGGTGATTGGCGAGCCGATTGCCCATGATTCAGGCAGCATCGAAGATTTGATGGCGCGCTGTGAAGACTGGATCGAAAGCCGGCAGGCCGAAATCCAGGGTGCCGGCCCGTTTGCCGCCAAAACGCCGCAAGTGCCGACACCTACGGCATGATGCGGCAATATTTGTGCCGCTGCGGTACCTTGGTCAGCTACCGGTTGCGGCATCGTGCCCGTAAAAACATCATCTTGCGCAGTACCGACGGGGTGCTGGACATCAATGTGCCGCCGTTTGTCGGCGAGTGGCAATGGCAACAGTGGCTGGCGGAAAATGAAGCCCTGTTACTGCGCTGGTGGCGGCAGGCGCAACACCGGCCGACCGTGCCGGTGTTGCCGGCCGAAGTGTGGTATGGCGGCGTGCGCTGGCCGTGGGTGGCGGATGCGGCCAGCACCGAATGGCAATGGCACGCCGGACAGGGTTTTAGGCTGCCTGAAGCGTGGATGGCCCAACCGCAACAGGCGCGTTCCGCGTTGGCGGCTTGGCTGTACCGTGCGGCAGAAGCGGAATTGTTGCCGCAGTTGCAGCAGCACAGCCACCGTCTGCAATTGTGGCCGGCGGCCGTCGGTTTGAGCCGCGCCCGCGGTTTTTGGGGTGTGTGCCGGCGCAGCGGCATCCGCCTCAACTGGCGGCTG
>JBHAET010000299.1:0-11341 GCA_041855705.1 Neisseriaceae bacterium | reverse complement strand
GTGATCATGTTTGCCCCGTCATCCGCATCCGTTTCCAAACGCAAAAAAGCACGGCGCAAGCCGTGCTTTGAGGGTGAAGACATTGCTGCCCTTATTTTTTATGGGTGCGCAGATAGTCGAGGGTTTTCAGCTCGGCAATCGCCGCGGCCAACGCAGCTTGGGCTGCCGCCCGCGCCTTGTCGTCCTTGGCGGATTGGATGCCGGATTCGGCAGCTTTTTTCGCCGCTTCCGCACGCTGCTGGTCCATTCCGGCACTGCGTACCGCCACGTCGGCCAGTACGGTCAGCTTGGTGGGCTGAACTTCCAACACACCGCCGGAAATGGCCACCAGAACCTCTTCTTTCTGGCCGGGCACGGTCAAACGCAAAGCACCGGGACGCACCAAGCTCATAATCGGTTCGTGGCGCGGATAGATGCCCAGCTCGCCCGTCAGGGTCGGCACCACCACAAAGCTGGCCTCCCCCGAAAAGATGCTGTGCTCATTGCTCACCACTTCCACTTGCATGGTACTCATTCAGCGCTCCTTAGCTTAAGGTTTTGCCTTTTTCCGCTGCCTCTTCAATGCCGCCCACCATGTAGAACGCCTGCTCCGGCAGATGGTCGTACTCGCCACTCAAAATGGCCTTGAAGCCGGCAATGGTGTCGCGCAGGGAAACGTATTTGCCCGGAGAACCGGTAAACACTTCGGCCACGTGGAAGGGTTGTGACAGGAAACGCTGGATTTTGCGGGCGCGCATCACCGTCAGTTTGTCTTCGTCAGACAACTCGTCCATACCCAGAATGGCGATGATGTCGCGTAATTCTTTGTATTTTTGCAGGGTGGACTGTACGCCGCGGGCCACATCGTAGTGCTCCTGGCCCAAAACCATCGGGTCGAGCTGGCGTGAAGTGGAGTCCAGCGGATCCACGGCAGGGTAAATACCCAAAGACGCGATGTCGCGGCTCAATACCACGGTGGCATCCAAGTGGGCAAACGTGGTTGCCGGAGACGGGTCGGTCAAGTCATCCGCCGGTACATATACGGCCTGGATGGAAGTGATCGAACCGGTTTGGGTAGAAGTAATCCGCTCTTGCAAACGGCCCATTTCTTCCGCCAATGTTGGTTGGTAACCCACGGCTGACGGCATACGGCCCAGCAGGGCGGATACTTCGGTACCGGCCAGGGTGTAACGGTAGATGTTGTCCACAAAGAACAATACGTCGCGGCCTTTGCCGTTTTCGTCTTTTTCGTCACGGAAGAATTCGGCCATGGTCAAACCGGTCAGAGCTACGCGCAAGCGGTTGCCCGGCGGTTCGTTCATCTGGCCGTAAACCATCGCCACCTTGTCCAATACGTTGGAATCTTTCATCTCATGGTAGAAGTCGTTCCCTTCACGGGTACGCTCACCCACGCCGGCAAACACAGACAAACCGCTGTGCGCTTTGGCGATGTTGTTGATCAATTCCATCATGTTGACGGTTTTGCCCACACCGGCGCCGCCGAACAGACCCACTTTACCGCCTTTGGCAAACGGGCACAGCAAGTCAATCACCTTGATGCCGGTTTCCAAAATTTCGGTGGCGCTGGACAGTTCGTCAAACTTGGGGGCTGCCTGGTGAATGGCACGGCGCTGGTCTTCACCAATCGGTCCGGCTTCATCCACCGGATTGCCCAACACGTCCATAATCCGACCGAGGGTGGCTTTACCTACCGGCACGCTGATCGGTGCGCCGGTATTGGTCACCGCCAAGCCGCGCTTTAAGCCGTCCGAGCTGCCCATGGCAATGGTACGCACCACACCGTCGCCCAGAAGCTGTTGCACTTCCAAGGTCAGATCGCCTTCGACCAGTTTCAGGGCGTCATACACTTTGGGGATGGCATTGCGCGGGAACTCGACGTCCACCACGGCGCCAATAATTTGTACGATTTTGCCTTGACTCATTATCGTATCCTAATCCTTTAGACCGGACGCTTGCCTTAAACGGCAGCGGCACCGGCCACAATTTCTGACAATTCTGTGGTAATGGCAGCCTGGCGCGACTTGTTGTACACCAAGCGCAATTCCTTGATCGCATTGCCGGCATTGTCGGTGGCCGCCTTCATGGCCACCATACGGGCTGCCTGTTCGGAAGCCATGTTTTCACTCAATGCCTGATACACCACAGACTCTAAATAACGGCGAACCAGATACTCCAGCACTTCGGCCGAGCTGGGCTCATACACATAATCCCAGCTGTATTCGGTGCTTTTTGGTACTTCGCTCAACACGTTCTGACCGATGGGCAACAGGGTTTCCAAAGTCGGTTCCTGACGCATGGTGTTGACGAATCCGGAATACACCAGATGCACCACATCCACTTTGCCCTCGGCATAACGCTGGAACATTTCCCGCAAGGGGCCCAGCAACACTTCCATTTTCGGGGTATCACCCAGATTGGTGCTGCTGGCAATGACCTCCAGACCGACACGGTTACAGGCGGCAAAGCCCTTGCTGCCCAAACACACGGTTTCCACCGCTACGCCCTGCTGATGGTATTCCTGCACCTTACCAAAAAACTTTTTCAGCAAATTGGCATTCAAACCACCACACAAACCTTTGTCGGTGGTGATCAGAATAAAACCGGCGCGCTGGATGTGGTCCCTTCTGGCCAACAGGTTCAGCAACGGAGAACCTTGCTCGATTTCGGTTTGTGCCAAATGGCTCATCACCAACCGAACTTTTTCAGCGTACGGACGCGCCAGGCGCATCCGATCCTGAGTCTTCCGCATTTTAGAGGTCGACACCATCTGCATCGCTTTGGTGATCTTTTGGGTATTCTGAACACTGCGAATCTTGGTGAGAATCTCCTTACCGACTGCCATAACAGACTCCTTTCAGCTTCTCTTACGCTTGATAGTTGTAAGACGCTTTAAAGGTCTTCATGGCTTCGGTCAGCGCCTGTTCCTGCTCGTCGCTCATTGCACCGGAAGCATTGATCGCATCCAGAACACCCGGGTTTTGGGTCCGGACATGGTTCAGGAATTCCGCTTCAAATGCCAAGGCTTTCGGTACCGGCACATCTTCATAAGAACCGTTGTTGATCGCCCACAGGGTCAATGCCATTTCGGCAGTATTCAGGGTGCTGAACTGTTTCTGCTTCATCAGCTCGGTCACCACCTCACCGTGTTGCAATTGCTTGCGGGTGGCTTCATCCAAATCAGAAGCAAATTGCGAGAACGCAGCCAGTTCGCGGTATTGTGCCAAAGCCAAGCGGATACCGCCGCCCAGTTTCTTGATGACTTTGGTTTGGGCCGCACCACCCACGCGCGATACCGAAATACCGGCGTTGATCGCCGGACGGATACCGGAGTTGAACAGGTCGGTTTCCAGGAAGATCTGGCCGTCGGTGATCGAAATCACGTTGGTCGGTACGAAGGCAGACACGTCACCGGCCTGGGTTTCGATGATCGGCAATGCGGTCAGCGAACCGGTTTTGCCTTTCACTTCGCCATTGGTCAGTTTTTCCACTTCATCGGCGTTGATGCGCGCGGCGCGCTCCAGCAAGCGGCTGTGCAGATAGAACACATCGCCAGGATACGCTTCACGGCCAGGCGGGCGGCGCAACAGCAACGAAATCTGACGGTACGCCACAGCTTGTTTGGACAAGTCATCGTACACAATCAAGGCATCTTCGCCACGATCACGGAAATATTCGCCCATGGTACAGCCGGAATACGGCGCAATAAATTGCAGGGCAGCGGCTTCAGAAGCAGAAGCGGCCACCACAATGGTGTGGTCCAAGGCACCGTATTCTTCCAGCTTGCGCACCACGTTGGCGATGGAAGAGGCTTTTTGGCCAACCGCCACATAGATACACACCACGCCGGTGCCTTTTTGGTTGACGATGGCATCCAGTGCCACCGCAGTTTTACCGGTTTGACGGTCACCAATGATCAGCTCACGCTGGCCGCGGCCAATCGGCACCATGGAATCAATCGCTTTCAGACCGGTTTGCATCGGCTGATCAACCGATTGGCGCGCAATCACACCGGGGGCGATTTTTTCAATCGGCGCCGTGGCGGCAGTGTTGATCGGACCTTTGCCGTCAATCGGCTGGCCCAGAGCATTGACCACCCGGCCCACCAGCTCGCGACCGATCGGCACTTCCAAAATGCGGCCGGTACAGGTAACGGTGTCACCTTCCTTGATGTGCTCGTACTCGCCCAATACCACGGCACCCACGGAGTCGCGCTCCAGGTTCATGGCCAAGCCAAAGGTATTGCCGGGGAATTCGAGCATCTCGCCTTGCATCACATCGGACAAGCCATGAACGCGAACAATCCCGTCGGTAACCGACATCACGGTACCACGGGTACGCAATTCGGCATCTACCTTCAGGTTTTCGATTTTGGCTTTAATCAAATCGCTAATTTCAGCAGGATTAAGCTGCATGAAAACTCTCCTAATTCGTCATCGCCGTGTACAGGCTGTGCAAACGGCCTTGTACCGACAGATCCAACACTTGGTCACCGATTTCCACCTTGACGCCACCGATCAATGCCGGCTGCACCACCAAATCCGCTTCCAGCTTGGTGGCAAAACGGATTTCCAAATCGCTCACCAGCTTACCCAACTGTCCTTCGGTCATCGGATACGCGCTGTATACGGTGGCTTTTTTGGTGTGATTACGGGACAAGCTCAAGTCTTGGTATTGTGTGCAAATTTCAGGCAGCACCGACAGGCGCTTGTTTTCGGCCAGGGTATAGACAAAGTTTTTCAACTCGGCTGCCGGCGGCTGGTTGTCCAGCAGCGACAGCACCCCGTCGGCCTTGTGCACAGAATCGGTTTCCGGCTCGTCAATGAACGCGGCCACTTTCGGCTGCGCCACCACAGAGGCCAACACTTTCAGTTCGCCCAACCAAGACTCAATCTGATTTTTTTCTTGTGCCAGATCAAACAATGCCTTGGCATAGGGTCTGGCAATGGTTGCGAACTCAGCCATGGATTACAGCTCCTGTTTCAAGTTGGCGAGCATTTGTGCGTGACGCGAGGCATCCACCTCACTGCGCAAAATCGACTCGGCACCTTTCACAGCCAACGCTGCCACCTGCTCGCGCAAAGCTTCGCGGGCGCGGTTCGCTTCCTGAACCACGTCGGCTTTGGCTTGAGCGGTAATGCGCGCTGCTTCGTCGGCGGCCTGTTTTTTGGCCTCCTCCACAATTTGCGCAGCACGTTTTTCCGCATTGGCCACCATTTCGGTGACCTGATTGCGGCCCTCGGCTAAGATTTCTGCAACACGCTTTTCTGCCTGTTCAAAGTCGCTCTTACCGCGCTCGGCCGCAGCCAAGCCCTCGGCAACTTTTTCGGCGCGCTCATCAAGTGCTTTGACAATCGGCGGCCACACAAACTTCATGGTGAACCAGACCAGAATGCCAAAGACAATTAACTGCGCAAATAAGGTTGCATTTAAGTTCACTTTACTTAACCTTCGTATTGGGGTTAATCATACAAACAACGGTTTTGCTAGGCAAAACAGGTTTGATTCGGATTAAGCGCCTGCAAACGGGTTAACGAAGGCGAACAACAGGGCAATGGCGACACCGATCAGGAAGGCAGCATCAATCAGGCCAGCGATCAGGAACAGTTTCACTTGCAGCGGACCCATCAGTTCAGGTTGGCGGGCAGAAGATTCCAGATATTTGGAACCCACCATGCCGATACCCACACAAGCACCCATGGCGCCCAAGGCAACGATCAAACCACAAGCGATAGCAATCAAACCACCCATTTCAAACTCCTTAAAGAAAAAACACAGGTTAAAAAAACGTTAGGGGTTAAAACAAACTACATCAAAAAACCGTTTTAGTGGGCATCGTGCGCCTGACCCACGTAGACAAAAGCCAGCACCATGAAAATGAACGCTTGCAGGGTAATGATCAAAATGTGGAAGATCGCCCATGCCGCACCGGCCAGAATGTGAATCAGGAACAGAATCGGATCCATGATGCCAACGCTGCCTGAAGCTGCCCAGGCACCGCCCAGCAGGGCAATCAGCAGGAACACCAGCTCGCCGGCATACATATTGCCGAACAGCCGCATGCCGTGCGATACGGTTTTGGACAAAAATTCAAGCACGTTGAGCAAGAAGTTGGCCGGCGCCAGCCACGGGCCAAACGGCGCGGTAAAGAGTTCGTGCACCCAGCCGCCGACACCTTTGATTTTGACGCTGTAGTACAGGCACAGCAGCAGCACACCAGTAGACAGGGCCAACGGCAGGTTGATGTCGGCAGTCGGCACCACACGCATGTAATGAATGCCCACCAGGCTGCCCAGCCACGGCAACAGGTCCACCGGCAGCAAGTCCATGGCATTCATGAAAAACACCCAGACGAACACGGTCAGCCCCAAGGGTGCCATCAGTTTGCGGGTTTGCGCATTGTGGATGATGCTTTTGCACATATCGTCCACAAATTCCACCAGTAATTCAATGGCTGCCTGAAAACGGCCGGGCACACCGGCGGTGGCGGTTTTGGCACCGCGCCAGAGCAAAAAGCAGGCCAAAATGCCCAGCACGATGGAGTAAAACATGGTATCCAAGTGGATATAAGAGAAATCCGCAATCTTTTCCAGACCTTGCGAATGACCATCCTGCGTCAGACTTTGCAGGTGGTGCTTGATATAATCAGCAGCAGTTTGGTTTTCACTTGCCATGATGCATTTTCCAGATCATAAAAAAAACGACATGACTGACCGACAACAAGCCCAGTAAAAAGGGCAGCCAAGCCACGGCGGGATACCACCAGAACACCGCGGCCATCAGCAGGATGGACAGCATTACCTTTAAACTCTCGCCCCACAAAAAACTGATGGCCGCCCAGCGCGGCCGGCTGCGGAAAAAGTTTAAAAGTAATATCGCCACCACAGTGGGCAATAAGTAACACACACCGCCCAGCAGGCAGGACCATGCGGCGGTGGCGCCCGACAACAGGGCAAAAACCGCCGTCAATGCGGCCAGCAGCACCGCCTGCCACACAATGATTTTGGTCATTTTCCCTGTCTGTCTCTACTGCCAAGCGGTGCAACTATAATCAACTGTGCCGCCAGCGTCAAGCGGATTTGTCAATTTTGGTTAACCATGAAAAATGGTTTTATTATTATCTTTCAACAAGTTTCGCACAGAGAATTACATTTTTCGACGTTTTATTTTGCAACGCAAAAACACCGGCGACCACCGGCCGCCGGCAACACGGCATCCGTTTGGGCGGCAAGCCGCGTCCGGATCATTCAGGCAGCTTCACACCCAACTGGTTCAGCAAATGGGCCAAGGTTTCCGGATTGTCAAAATGCAGGACAATCCGGCCGCTTTTCCGGTTTTTGGTCAATAATTGCGCCGGCACCGACAACTGCTGCATCAATGCTTCCTCAATGCGCTGCACCTCGCTGTCGGACGCACGCACTGTTGGCGCCGTGGCGTTTTTGGGTGCCTGCTGCAACAGCTGGCTGCGCCGCTCCACTTCGCGCACCGACCAGCCGTTTTTAACCGTTTTTTGTGCCAAATCAATCTGTTCCACCACCGGCAGACTAAGCAGTGCGCGGGCGTGGCCCATGTCCAACTGGCGGCTAAACATCAGATCCTGCACCGGCTCCGGCAGATTGAGCAGTCGCAGGCTGTTGGAAATGGCGCTGCGGCTTTTGCCCACGGCTTGGGCAATGGTGTCATGGGTGAGGCTGAATTCGTCGGCCAGACGCTTCAAACCGCGCGCCTCTTCAATCGGATTCAGGTTTTCGCGCTGCAGGTTCTCAATCAACCCCATGGCCAAGGCGGTTTCATCGCTGATGCTTTTGACCACCACCGGAATTTCGGTCAGACCCGCCAACTGGCTGGCACGCCAGCGGCGCTCGCCGGCAATCAGCTCATACTGCGACAAGCCCATTTCGCGCACAATCACCGGCTGGATCACCCCCTGCACCCGGATCGACTCGGCCAATTCCTGCAAGGCCTCGTCATCCATCTGCACCCGCGGCTGATACCGGCCGGGCACAATGTCGCCAATGGGCACACTGCTCAAACGGTCGCCTTCATCACTGCCGCCGGCAGCACTGAGCAGCGCCCCCAAACCGGCGCCGCCCAAACCTTTTGCTTTACTCATGCTGTCTTCTTTCTCTGTTGTGCGCGGCACAGGCTGCCTGAACGCAGGCCACCACCAGGCCCAAGTTTGCCAAATCATGGTTTGCAGACGCTATGCATGCGGCCAGGCCAGCAGTTCGTCGGCCAGGTCCAGATAAGCCAGCGTACCGCGTGCCTTGGGATCATAGGCCAGCGCCGGCATGCCGTGACTGGGCGCTTCGGCCAGACGGATGTTGCGCGGAATGGTGGTGGCAAACACTTTGCGCGGAAAGTATTTTTCCAGCTGCTCGTCCACTTGCTGCGCCAGCAGACTGCGCGCATCGTAAAGCGTGCGCACAATACCCAGAATGTCCAGTTGCGGATTCACGGCCTGGCGGATTTTGCGCACGGTGGCCACCAAATCGGAAATCCCCTCCAGCGCATAGTATTCGCACACCATCGGCACGATGATGCGCTCGGCGGCCACCAAGCCGTTGATGGTGAGCAAGGTCAGGGTTGGCGGACAATCGATCAGAATGTCATCATATTCGTCGGCCAGCGGTTGCAATGCATTTTTGAGCCGCATTTCACGCGCCAATTCCTGCACCAGCTCGACTTCGGCACCGGCCAGCGCGCGATTGGCCGGCAACACATCGTAAGCGCCGGCCGGGCTGCGCCGCCGGGCCGCGCCGGCTTCGGCATCGCCCAGCAGCACCGCATACACACCGGGGCCAATACTGCTTTTGTTCAAGCCGCTGCCCGTGGTGGCATTGCCTTGCGGGTCCAAATCCACCACCAACACCCGCCGTCCTTTATGCGCCAGCGAGGCGGCCAGATTGACCACCGTGGTGGTTTTGCCCACTCCGCCCTTCTGGTTGGCCACCGCGATGATGCGGGCGCTCATGCGTCGTCCTTTTTGCGCAGCACCACCATGTGCCGCTCGGCACCCAAATGCGGCACCTGCAATTTGTCCACCTGCACCACCTCCACCGTATCCGGCAGCTGGGCGATCTCCTCATACGGATACACCCCCTTCATGGCTGCCCAACGGCCGCCCTTGGCCATCAGCTGCTTGGTAATGCCGACAAAATCACCCAATTCGGCAAACGCCCGACTGGTGATGACATCGAACTGCTCACCCACCATCGCTTCCACCCGACCGGTAATGACCTGCACATTGGACAGCCCCAATTCAATGGCGGTTTGCTGCAAAAAAGCGGTTTTTTTGCTGTTGGCATCCAGCAGGGCCACCGGCAAATCCGGGCGCGCAATGGCGGTGGGAATGCCCGGCATGCCGCCGCCGGAACCGACATCAATCAGCCCGCGGGCGTCTGCCACATACGGCAGCAGGGTCAAACTGTCGAGGATATGGTGGCTGATGACCGATTGCGGATCACGCAGGGCAGTCAGGTTGTAGGTGCTGTTCCATTTTTTCAGCAGCTCGACAAAAGCCAGCAATTGCAGTTGCTGCGGCACACTCAGATCGATGCCCATCTGTTGCAGGCCGTCTTGCAGAATTTGTTTGTTGTCCATAATTTTCGGTCACATCATGAAGGCTGCCTGAAAACCTGCAGGCAGCCGGCAATGGGGTTCGGTTATGCTGGTTGGTGCCCGGCAACGGATTCCACCCGGCGGCCCGTCACCGGCAAGGGAGGAAATCTGCTGTGCACGCCAGACGGACAGCCGTTATTTTAACCGATTATCGCATTGCAGCAAAAAAACACAGCCTCGGGTCTGCCGGCGGTGCCGGCCACCGAAACAAACCGCCGATGCCGCACAAGACATGCAAAGCACAACCGGCGCCGAGGCGCCGCCAAGAGCACCGGAGCAACACATCCAATCCGCCACAACGGGTGTGTTGCCACCGTTGAGGCTGCCTGAAAACAGGAATGCAGCATCGCAACATCCGGCACGAATACCACAACATCAGCCGGCAATCCGAAACCTTCGCCCAATACCATCTGCGGCACATGAAAAGCGTTGCCAGCCCTTGATAGAATCCAGGGACGACTTCTGTGCACCGGCAGGATTTGGCCACCCAAAACGCTGCACAAGCCTGCTGACGACAGCCCCAGGGTCTGTTGACCATTGACCGGCAAAGCGGTTTTTTGAGGCAAAAATCTGCGGATGCCAGGCAAAAAGCGCAGCAAGGTTGAACACCTTGCGCGCATTTTCAACGCCGCAGACGGGGATTTTTGACCCAAAATACCGCCGTTGTGTTAATGGTCAACAGACCCTAGCCTTGCTGCAGCAAGCGCTGAATATCGCTCTCCATTTCCTGCGGCGTCACACTGGGAGCGTAACGTGCCACCACCTCACCCTGGCGATTGACCAGGAATTTGGTGAAATTCCACTTGATGTCGGCACCTTCACGCTTTTCACCCAATGACGCCAGCTTCAGCAACAAATCTTTGAACACATGATTGCCGGCATCCTGCGGCTGCTGTTGTTTCAGATATACATACAGCGGATGCGCATGGGCACCATTGACTTCGATTTTGTCGAAAATGGCGAACTCGGTACCGAATTTCATGCGGCAAACTTGGGCGTATTCGGCACCGTTTTCCGGCGCCTGCTCGCGAAACTGGTTGCAGGGGAAATCGAGAATTTCCAAACCCTGATCCCGGTATTGTGCATACAGCTGCTGCAAAGCCTCGTATTGCGGGGTCAGGCCGCAGCGGGTGGCGGTATTCACAATCAGCAAAACCTTGCCCCGATAATCGCCCAGCGATCGTGCTTCGCCGTGCGCGGTTTGCAAGGTGAAATCATAAAGGGTACTCATCAGCTTTCCTTTCGTTTGACATAAGGCACCACCCTGTTCAGGCAGCCTGCCGCGTGCGGGTTTCGGTGTCATCCGCCCCAGGGCGACGCGCGGACTCGCCGCCAACAGTGCCCATTATGAATGGGTTTCACCATATCGTGCGTCTTTAAACCCGCGTTTCAGATGCACCATCAGCAAGGCCACTGCCGCAGGGGTGACACCGGAAATACGGCTGGCCTGGCCCACGGTTTCCGGGCGGTGCTGGTTGAGTTTCTGCTGCACCTCCGCCGACAAGCCTTTGACTTTGCCATAATCAATGCCTTCAGGCAGCCTCAGGCTTTCCAAATCTTTGCGGCTTTCGATTTCGTCGTTTTGGCGGTCGATATAACCTTGGTATTTCACTTGGATTTCCACTTGTTCCGCCACCTCGGCGGCCAAGCTTTCAGACGGCCGCGCGCCCTCCAGCGTCATCAGCGCGGCGTAGTCGATATTGGGGCGGCGCAGCAAATCGTG
>JBHAET010000298.1:0-2896 GCA_041855705.1 Neisseriaceae bacterium | reverse complement strand
GCATCCAGCCGGCCGCCGAGACCGACTTCCAATACCATGATGTCCACGCCGGCGCGGATGAACACATCCACTGCCGCCAGCGTATTGAATTCGAAATAGGTCAGTGAAATGTCACCGCGTGCCGCCTCGATGCGCTCGAAACTGGCAATAATGGTTTCATCGGCCACCGCTTCGCCGTTGAGGGCAATCCGTTCGTTGAAGCGCAGCAGGTGGGGGCTGGTGAGGGTGCCGACCCGGTAACCGGCTTCGCGGTAGATTTGGGTCAGATAGGCGCAAACCGAACCTTTGCCGTTGGTGCCGGCCACGGTGATCAGCGGACAGGTCGGTTGCAGATTCATGCGTTGGCACACGGCGCCCACCCGGGCCAGACCCATGTCGATTTCGCCGCCGCTGTGGGCGGTTTCCAGATGGGCAAGCCAGGCGGAGAGGTCGGGAAATAAAGCGTGCATGATGGTATTGCTGGTGTGGGGTGATGATGGAGGAGGCTGTTTCAGGCAGCCCACAATGGATGTTCAGGCAGTTGGCCGGCCCCAGCGCATCCACACGCTGAGCCGGCGCCAGGCTTCGGCATCGGTCATGTCGCGGGTCAGCCATTGGCGGTAATGCCGGCCGTCGGTTTGCCATACCAATACCAGCAACCGGGGCCAGACCAAGCTGTCGGGGCACAGCAGCGCCTCGTGTGCCACGCCGGTATCAAGCAGAATGCTGGCCTGACCGCGGGTGTTGATGTCAATCCGGACAATTTTCCGGTTCTGTTGCCAGCGCCAGTACATCCAGCCGGCCGAAGCGGCCAGAGCCGCAAGGCCCAACAGCAGCCGCCAGCCGTCAAAGCTCAGCCACAGGCCGGGCAACAGCACCAGGTGCAGGGCACAGCCCACAGTTTGCTGTTGCCAGCCGCGGCCAATGCGGACGCAAAACGCCTGCACGCTGCGGTTACATCATGTTGTCGGATACTGGTGACACCTGCAGTTCGGTTGCCTCCAAATCCAACACCATGTCGTGAATTTCCACTTCGAAGAACGACCATAGGGTGGCCACCCCCATGTCTGCGGGCCAGTGCTCGCTTTCGATTTCCCAGCTGGCCAGTTCGGCCTCCAAAATCGCACGGTGGCGTTCGCCCAGGTAACCCATCACCGCTTCCGGGGTGTCGAATTCGGGTACCAAGAGGGTGGTGCAGTTGCTGCGCAGTTGCGCCAAGGTCAGGTCGGGCATGTCGGCATCGGTCGCCTTGAGCCACTTGAGAAAGGCTTCGGTGGGTTTGAGCACCACGGCCGAGCGGTCAACGAAATACACGGCAATTTCCTTGCAATCCGGGAAAACCCTGCATTGTACTGTGCCGCCGCAGGCTTTGCACCGTTTTTGCATGCCAAGGCTGCCTGAAGGCTATGGTCCCGGCACCGTGTGGAAGGGCGTGTGTCCTGTGCAACATGCCCAACAATGGGGTGGCCTTGTGGTGCCATCCGCATGTGTGACCATGTTCACACATACCGGAAAGGGTTGTGATGCAAACAGAGAGTCAGTTATGCGGCAATTTTCTGCATCCGATGTGTGACCAAGGCCGTGCCGGATGGATCAATTGTGAAATACCCATTCTTGCTGCAAATCGGCACTCAGGCTGTGTGCCACCGGGCAACTGCGGGCCGCGGCCTGCAAAACGGATCGATGGTGTGGATCGCACACGGGCAAATAAATTTCGACCCGGATTTTTGCCACCCGGCGCGGATTGGCCGCCATTTCCTTGTGGACTTCGGCGCGAGCCCCTTCCAGCGATATTCCCAGGGCATCGGCCTTAATGCCCATGATGGTCATTGCGCAGGCAGCCAGTGATGCCGACAGCAAATCCGTTGGTGAAAATGCTTCGCCACGGCCATGGTTGTCCAGCGGGGCATCGGTGGCAATGCAATCGCCGCTGGCCTGATGCCGCAGCTCGCAATGCAGGCCGCCTTGGTAAACAACGGTTGCGGTACTCATGATTCTTTCTCCTGTGGATGTGGTTCGGACTGCCGGGCAAAACGCGGTTTGAAACCGGTGCAACACCCCCATCTGCGGCGTATTTGAAGCATTGTTCGTTGGTCTGGCGCACCTGTTTGCCCAAACTCGTGTTGTGCCTGCGCCCGCAGTGTGGTGGGTGTCTTAAATGGCATCCGCAGCCGGGTATGGCGCCAAGGTCTCGGGTTTGCCAGCAGAATGTCAGTGTTCTTGTGTGGGCGGTGAAGCAGGATGCTGACCCGCCGTCGCCACTTCGTGCGGATTGAGGCGTGCTTCGTCTTCGGCTCCCAAATCCACCAGGCGTCGCAAACGGGTCATGTAAGCATTCACATCCAGCCCTTGGCCATAACGCTGCGCCTGCCAGATGGTTTCGGCCAATGCCTCCATCATCGCGTGTTCTGCCGCCCCCCAGTCATCCTGGTGTTGCGCGCATAATCGACCATGAATGTCGGCAATGCCAAACGGCTGATCAATGGCCACCTGCTCCTGAATCGACAAATGCAGCGACAAATGCAAAAACGGATTGGTCTGGCCTTGTTCCGGTGCCCAATTGTGATCCACATAGCGCTGCCAGTGCTCTAAATAAGCATGATATTCGGGATGAGCAGCAATGATGCGCAGCGCCTTTTGTTGCAAGGCATCCAGCGTGTGCGGCTGCTGGCGCAGCTGCCACACCCGGCCGAAAAAACCGCGTACATCGGTGGTGTTGACGTTGTACATGACAGAACACGGCATCAATGAAAAAACGCATTATACCCAAGCCGGTACCGCCACTGCTTTCTTTTTGGCGGCGACAACCGTATAATCGGCGTTCTCAATCTGGGGGCGACCTTGGTTTCGACGGGGGTTGCGAAGCAGATGCGGGCATACCGGGGTCTCAGATTCCCGTAAAACACTGAATCTAAAT